>JAUWMS010000374.1 GCA_030613045.1 Candidatus Latescibacterota bacterium
CGATTTCCTCCAGCGAAAGCTCCAGCGTCACCCGAAGATCCGATCCCTTCCGCAGGCCGCCGCGTCGCGCCCTTCCTCTTCCAAAGAAGTCTCCGAAGATTCCTCCCCCGAACAGATCCCCGAGTACATCCTCAAAATCCACCGCATGGCTGAAGTCCGACCATTGGAACCCACCGCTTCCAAAGGCATCGCTGACGCCCTGGTGACCGAATCGGTCATACCGGGACCGTTTTTGTTGATCGCTCAATACCTCGTAGGCCTCCGACGCCTCCTTGAAATTTTCCTCCGCTTGTTTATCGTCTGGATTCCGGTCCGGGTGAAATTTCATCGCCTGCTTCCGGTACGCCTTTTTGATGGTATTCTCATCGGCGTTTCGATCCACGCCGAGCACTTCATAATAATCGCGTTTTGCCATGGAACCCTCTTTATGTAGGTTGTGCATATTCGCTTGGTCGCACCGCGGAGACCGCAAAGATCGCGGAGAAGATCAAAAAAGGGGGGAGATTCCGCGGCAAGGCGAAGGGGAAAATGACCCGGATGCGCTTCAAAAACCCCTTTTTTGTACCCACAAAAGATACGATATTTTGGGGGATTGATCAAGAGAAAAATTTTCGATCCTCTTTTCAGCCAATGCGGTAATCCTATCGTTTCTGACCGTTGAAGCGGGGCGGCCACGCGAGAAGGCGTTCACCAATCGGCGAAAAAACGTGCCTGCAAAAGGGCGATCACAAGGATCGCCCCTACAAGCGGTGCGGCGGTATTTTGAAATGGGGAAGATGAGCAAAGAGGCACGGGACGCTCTATACTGCTTCACCTTCAGTTTTTTCTTTTTTCACCGCTAAGCACGCAGAGTGCGCAGAGCAAGCATAACCAAAACTCTCGCAGTTCTCCGCGATCTTTGCGGTCTCCGCGGTGCAGTTCACGCAGGGTCGGGTAAGAAAAATTCCAAAGTGAGTGGGTATAAATCCCTTCTTTCGGGGTTTTCTCCGCGGCTCCGTGCCTCCGTGGTGCGATCTCGCTTTTGTTTTTCGGTTTACCTCCGATAGCCCAATCCATTTCCACAAATACTCTGCGTGGAGATCCATCCGTTGCGCACGGTAAACAGATCGGGATGGGCCGTCCGGGTGGGCTCGTCCGCCCATGGGATGTATTGGCGCGAGTTGTATTCGACGCCCTTGAGAGGATTGATCCGCGCCGCAAAGCCCACCGAATGAATCAGCGAGAGCCCCGGATTCGTCAGATCCTGCACGGTATAAACCATGCCCTCCTCGACCGCCTTCGCCACATAGAGCAGCGCGGAGGAGAATCCCTTGCACGTCTTTAGGGCCACCCCGGACCAGCCCAATTTCCTCGCCAGATCGAGCTTGTCCACATCGGTGACGCCTTCATCGGCCACAACCGGTTTGATCGCGGAGAGCGCATGCATGTCGAACCGATGCGCTTCGAGATCGCGCTCGGTGGGCTGCTCCACGTAGAGCATCGCATCGAAGGCCGCGGGGATTTCGGATTTCAGACGATGGAGGAACTCGATGACATATTGCGGATTTTCGCACTGCTCGTTGGTGTCTATGGAAAAGCAGAAATCCCTCTGTCCCATCTTAGACTTCGAGTCCTGAACCACCGCCGTGATTTGCCGCATCCGATCCACATCCCAATCCAGATCGGTGCCCTTCAGCTTGATCTTGAAGCAGAATACCCCATCCCGTTCGATCCACTCCTCTAAGCTCACCGGAAGCCCGTCTTTCGGATCGTGCTCGTCCACCTCCTCCCGTCGCAGCTTGTCCATCCCGCCGCCGAGGTGGAAGATCGGAAGCGCAGGCGCATAGCTCTTCTGAATGTAATCCGCCACGTAGCGTCCCTTGTACCGGGGGCCGAGAAATGCCGAGAGATCGTGCGCCATAAACTCCGCGTCGTATCCGGCATACGCGCCTATTTCGTTGGCCTTTCCGAAGGCATCGTGTACCGCGGCATCTACCGGGGAGGTGCATACCAAAGCGCCGAGAAAGGGCATCCGCTCCTCGAGGTGCAGTTGCTTGACCACCCCGTCGGCCATCGGCTGGATCGCGGATTTTGTTTCCATATAGAGGTCAATGGGGTGCGCGTATCGTCCATAGTCCTCGATCATCCGCGCATAACGCACGCTCATCTCCCGCATCGCCCGATCCCGCTGTTCGTGGGAAAGCACCGCGCTGGGGAAGCCCCACAGATCACTGAGGAGGATATTGCCCAAACCGTCCGCGGTGCGGCCTCCGCGTGTCTCGACTTTGACGCGAATGGTGAAGGAGGTGATCGTGCGAATCAGGCCGGTGCCGAACTTCAGCGGCACGCGGAATGCTTCTTCCTTGAACTGGGATTCGACCTCTAACACTTTTACGTCCGATAGCATCGTTGTTTCCTCTCTGAATGAGGGGGGGCTGACAAGGTTCGAGAGTTGACATTTTGGCGCTCGAAAAAGATTTTAATCTCAATGGGCAACATAAGGGAAAACAGCGGGGATGTCAACGCCTTTTTCGCACGTTTTTCCCTTTATATCCGCATGGCGTCTGCCGATGTAGAAAACAGGGAACTGCTCAGGCACAAAGGCACAGAGTTGTCTGGGAGTTTTCTCTCGGTTGTGGAACGAACGCTCTCAGTCAGATGGAATAATTCCCACGTTTTGTTGCATCGGGATTTTGTAATCCCGATGCTCAGATCGGTGACATCTCTGGTTCGGGAAAATAATTTCCCGAATTTAGCGGATCAACACCTTTTCAGACACGCTCTATGTCCCGGAGGAAAGCAGTGCATTACCGACGACTCCGAAAGATCAAACATCAACTGCTCCTATGCCTTTTCTGCTGGTTTGTTTTGTTGGTGTTCTACGAAGCCTCTCAGAAGCTTTACGAGGTGCTCCATATTGAGGCGCCTTTATGGTGGGCTGCCGACAAGGCCGAGAAGGGCACAAAATATCAGCGTCGCACCGGCATCGCCCTGGTTGATCGGACCCTCCACGAAGCCCAGGAAGCCAGTTTCTTCTATGACCGGGCTACGAAGGAGGCTTCGGCGGATTCCGTGGTACGGAGCCACAACGCGGCAACGCGGCAAAGAAAACCCAAAGGCAATGGGACACGGAGTAAATACTGAGGATTAAATAACTATCCCATTTCACCGCAGAGACCGCGGAGCCCAAAGAGGGAAGAAAGTGAGAAAGTGAGAAAGTGAGAAAGTGAGACGGTGAGACGGTGAGGGCGCAGTTTCCCACTCTTCCACTTTCACATAGTTTCGGGGTTTAGTGGCTGAGGGGTCTCTCCGGTCGAAGGGATAGAGGATTTACCCTCAGTCCTTAACGGGCAAATTCGGATAGGGGCGTGCGAGACCATGCGCCAAACCAGCCCATCAGATTAATAATAGAACCGAATCTGCACCAATCCACTGACCGGCGTTCCCCCGTATTCGCTGTCGAGGGATTTCAGCCGCAGGTCCGCGCGCTTCCCGCGGCTCCGTGCTGAGAGATCTTCTCCGAAGCCCTTCACTGTTTCGCTCGTGGCCACATCGAGGAATCCGAGAATGACCGCCTCCGCCGCAATGATCCTGGACAGACGGCCAGGCCCGCATCCGAGGGAAAGCAGCATCCCAAACTCGTGCGTGCGCTCGAAGGGGGACATCATCATCGTGTGGGCGATCCCCGCCGCGGCCGCGATGAACACGTGGCCTGTTTCGGGTGATCTCCCGCGCCTCGTCGGGCACAGATCCAAAATCAATTTTCAAGACCGGGCTCTATCTCACCCTTCGGTTCTCCAGCCTACGTGTCCAAAGGCGCTGGGCCAGGCCGCAGACGAGCCCCCACGCGAGGGGCGCGCCCGCGGCAAGCG
>JAUWMS010000154.1 GCA_030613045.1 Candidatus Latescibacterota bacterium
GGTTCATCGAGCTTTCCGTCGATTACAATAGACCCGGCCGCCCTGTAACACGTGTAGCGGAGGGGATCCGGAAGATTGAGCGGCTTTTCAGACGCCGCGGTGACAGACCAATCCAAACCCATTGCGCATATCAAAAATAACTCCGCCGTACCAACCAACAACCGTTTCATTGCGATTACTCCCTTTCCTTGATTATGGCGCCGGAGGGGGCCTTTCTACTGGTCGAGGCTTCTTTTATCGAACTGCCTCAACTTGGTTGAGGCTCCTTTTATTGGACTGCCTCGACTGGTTGAGGCTCTTTTTATCGAACTGCCTCAACTATCCGAACCGAATCCTCGACACGTAAATATCGCAGGGCGTGCTCCAATCGCCCGGCCGCTCGATTTTGGGATAATACTCGTGCATGGAGTAATCGCTGATCACCGTTTCGTCTCCATATTGAACCACGCCGGTATAGCTGCTGTCCCCCGCACTGAGAAGCTCCATCACGAGACGAGGCCGTGCGCCGTCCAACACAAAGATCCCGGTGCGCAGGCCATGATGATACGCCTCCACCCGAGCCGGATCTACCTGAAGCGATTCGCCTTCGGCGCCATAATTGAACGCATTCCAGTCCCTTTTCAGATCCCTGAATCCCTCGTCCGATTGAGAGCAATACCTGCCGGCAACCATCATGCTGTTACCGAGCTTGAATACGCAGGGCGCGTGAATGAGACGTCCGCACGATACCGCATCCCACCGGTCCTCTGAGGGAATGTACGTAGAAATCAGCAGGTCATCGTTCCGCTCTCCCGCCCGTGAAAAAGCCGTCAGCGTGTCGCCCTCGACCCACAAATCCGTTTCATTGGCCATGGCGGCGGCTTCACAGAAGATCGAAGTTTCCTCCCAAGTGCGGCCATCCGCGCTGCTGAAAAGCTTGACGGATGCATTTGGATCCCCGGTTCCGTGAGAAGCGACAACGTATTTGCCGCGCCACTTCTTCGCCCTCCAGAAAACCCCCGGCCCGCACTCCCTTGGCTTTGACCAGCGTCCGGGAGCGAGCCGTTCGGAGAAATAGGTAACCATTGGACTTCCCGGAGGGCGGGGCGCTTCAGCGCACGCTCCGAACGCCATCAAGCGATCTCCCGCGACAAGCAGCTTCGCATCGCGGTAGTCGCGGCCATCCGCGCGGAGCACGGCTTCCGTGACCCATGTGACCGCATCGGGCGAGCGGAGAATGAGTAGCGCTTCCTTCCCAAACCGCACCGGCGCGCCATGGCTCTTCCCGGTGTGAAATGCAAGAAAAAACTCCCCCTGATAATAGGTCAGGTCCGTGAACGCGTTGTGCCACGTATCCCCGTTCTCCGCGTCAGAGTATGCCTTGCGATATCCGCACAGCACAGGCTTCGGATACGTTTTGACGCCCAGCATATCCAACAACTCCCCGGCCACAAAAGACGCCATGCCGGACTGCGCCACCCCATCGGGAAGCCAGCCCTCGTAGAGATGATCGTACGCCAGCCGGGTATCCAGAAAAAAGCGATGGAGGTCAATCAAGTCAACCGATTTCTCCTCGGCCAACTTTCGTACGCTCCGAGCCAAAGCCGACAGCCGCTCCTGCCGACGTCGCACTTCTCGGAGGGTGCAGCCGGTGGCCGTCATCCGCTCCGAAACCGGCGTGGGCGTCATCAGAACCGGGCGGGCGTTGTGTGCTGCGATCTCATCCACAATCATCTTTAGATTCTTCCGAAAAGCCTCGATCTCAACTCCCGCAAGCGCATCCTCCGCGCCGAATAACACCAGCACGATATCCGGCGATTGCGCGAGCACCTCCCGCGCCAGCCGCGCCAGACCTTCCGATGAGGTGTCTCCCGAAACTCCGGCATTGATCACCTCGACGTCATCCTCCACCCAATCGGTGAGAATACGCGCCAGAATCGAACCCCACGTCTGGCTCTCCCGCACCATGTTCACGGTCGTCGTTCCGTACTGGAAACAATCGTGAAACACGTCTAACTTGGCCGATGTACCTGCTGCTACGGCATCTCCGAAGACCGCGATTTTAGTCTTGCTCATTTTCAGAATTCCTTTTAACTGTGAGATAACTACGCTTTAGACATAAAGGCGCCGAGTGCTCCTTGTCAAATATGTCGGTTGCTCCGCAAAAAGCCGGAGTAAACTCGGCACTGGCAAAGACAAAAAGCCTCTGAAGAGGCTGAAGTGTAGTCTCTTCAGGGAGTTCGTGACGTTTCCAGTACCAGCTTTAGCTCGGCTTTCCACAAGGCTTAAAGCCCCAGCAACCTTCTGATAAGGAGCACTAAGACACCAAGATCAAACCACAGTATCCCTTTGTGTCTTGGCGGAAAAAGCCTTCAGCCGATTACCGCCGCGTCCGATACGGTCTCCCCGTTCTGTAAAACCCAAGCTGTTCCTCGATCCAGCGAACCAACTCGTTCATTCCACTTTCGCGAGCCAAGCGGAAAGCTTTGCGGGCATAGCCCATCGCCTCCTCGTACCGGCCTTCCTCCGCACAGGCCGCGGCCAGCACGCCCAAGGCTCCGGGACTTCGATAGCCTCCGGCGCGGCACGCTGCTTCGGCCAATCGAAACGCCTTCGCGCCATCCCGGACGCGCGCATCCGGGCAGGTGGCCAACAGCCAGGCCAGGCTCAAAGCCGCCTCGGGCCGATCAGGGACTCTGGCGCGCCACTCCCGGAATAGCTCCAACGCCTCCCGGAACCGGCCCTGTTGCGTGAACACCCTTCCCAGATTCTTCCACACGCCGTCCAGGGCGGGACGGGAGCGGAGGACGCGGCGCAGTTCGTGCTCGGCCTCTTGCAACCGTCCCATTTGGAGAAGCGCCACGCCGAGGTTGCTGCGGGCCGCTACGAAACCCGGCTGAAGGTGCAGCGTCTCCCGCAAGCTCAAAATCGCTTCTCCAAATTTCCCCTGTTTCATCAAAAGCGTGCCGAGATTGTAGTGCGGCTTCGCGTAGTCCGAACGGAGCCGGATGGCTTCCCGGAAGCGCTTCTCAGCCTCCTCGAGCGCTCCCCGTTGCACGAAGAGGCTTCCCAGATTGTTGTTGGCGACCGCGCTACGGGGATCCAACTGAATGGCCTGCTCGTAATGCCGGATCGCCTTCTCCTGATTCTCCGTCCCGCCAGTCTTCTCATACAGAAGCCCGAGAACCCGGTGCACGACAGCATTGCGCGGATCCAATTCCAGCGCGCGTTCGCCCGTACTCAGCGCCTTTTCGGATGCTCCTGTTTTGATCTCCACCCAGCATTTGGTCGCCCAGATGTACGCGCACGACGAGAGCTTCCCGCTGGCAAAGTCCATCTTCGCCAAAACGCTGTCCGCTTTGCCCTTTCCCATCAGGCAGATGCCCGCCTCCAACTGAAGCACTGGATCGGCCGGATGGCGGTCACTCGCTCGCACGATCTCCCGGCGCACCGGCTCGTCCCGCCCGTTTTGAAGCGCGTACCGGAGCCAGGAGGGAGCCGGAGGGTGAATCACGCAGGGGGGATCCACCTGAGCCTGCGCGTTCAACTCCCTTACGGCCCGAAGCAGCTTCGGATGGGAAGGCGCAATTTTCAGAGCTTTGGTCAGCAGCATTTGGGCGGCGTTCATATATTTTTTGGCAGTCCAGACTTCGGCCAAAAGCACCACGGCCTCCGCGTTGAACGGATTCCCCGTAAGCACCCTCGCCAACGCATCCTCCGAATAGTCCGGCGCACCGGCTTTCTGGAACGCGATTGCCTGAGCCATCTCGTAGTCCTGAAATTGCAATCCCACGTCCTCTCCCGCGCTCACGTACAGGTGCACCGCCGCCGCCGTGAGATCCCCTTGCTCGCTGTAAAACCGGCTCATCTGACGGGAGGGCCTCTTCAATTCTTCCACGTAAGGAGAGAACAAAAACGCCAGCGCCTTTTCCTCGTCTCCCTGTCGCAAGTGTGCCTTGCCCAGTTCCAAACTTGCCCGCTGAGTCGGCTTGAGCCGGTACGCATACTCCCAGTACGAAAGCTCCGAACGGGAGACCCCATTGAGCCGACTTTGGTGGATCCCGTAGCCCGCTATCAGCACGCATCCCGCCACCACCACGGCGATGCGCACGACTCTCTTCTTTGCCTTCAGAAGCAACTCGGTCAGCCCGCCTATGGTCAATGCCAGGCCGACGGCGGGAAGATAGAGATAGGGCCACGCGAGATATGCCTCCACGCCGTTCCAGGATGTGGAGGCAAAGGGGAGCATCCCGCAAAAAATCAGGATCACGCCAAGTCCGGCCCAAATCTTTCGCCGCAGGGACCAGAGGGCCAGCGATAGGAGAAACAAATCCGCCACGCCCCAGAGGAGGAATTTCCAGTGCAAGGTGCGGAAGATCTGCTCCGCGGCCTCGTGCAGAACCACGGGAACGCCTCCTCCCCACAGAAGTCCTCTGAAGTAAAGCCCGCTGGCTCCCACCATCGAGATGAAGCTGTTCCAGCCGGCCCCTTCGGAGAACTCCGGGTACCGGTAAAGGAGCGGATGCGGCTTCCAGTACAGCCAGAACGGGGCCATCACTAAGAGCACGCCCGCAAAGAAAAGGGATCGAACGAAAGCCGCACGAAGACCCTTCCGTCGGTACAGCCCCTCGTACGCCAAAATAAAAAGGGGTAATCCCGCCCCCGCTTTGCAGGTCATCAGACTCAATAGGAACAAAAGCAGAGCGGCCCCGTAAGCCCACTTGTTGCGGCTTTGATCGTAGGTTAAGTAAACTCTCAGCGAAGCCAAAAGGAACGCCAGCCCCAACAGATAGGGAAAATGAACCACCTGTCCGGCGACTACCGAAGCGAGCGTGTGCAGCGCAAAGACCAACCCGGACAACAACGCGGGACCGATACGGGACGTGAAAAAGCGCGCCAACGAGAACACCAGCAGGGCATTGATCGCGTGAAGACCAACCAGTCCAAGACGCCAGAAAAACGAAGCATCCGGCGGGACGAACGTGCGCACAACGGCGAGAAAAGCATAGCCCAAAGGCCGGAAATGCCCCTCCGTGAAACCCAGGAAATCCCTCGAAAAGATCAAGGAGAGATTTCCCCACCATGAAATCAGAGGGAGCCTCAGTATGCTCTCCGGGTGGGAGATCAGCCCAGGATGTCCTGAGCGGAACCCGGAGAAAACCAAAACTCCCCCGACTATGGTTAGAATCGCCCAGAGGGTTGGCCGTTTTTGGAGGAAGTCAGCACGCATTGCTACTCCACGGGAAAACATGATAGGTTTCCGGACAAGCCTTCCGCGTGGCGATAAATCGCCCCGCACCTTGAGCAAAGCCCAATAAATTGGGCTAAAACAACATCCCTCGGATCAAGAGGCAAACCATAGCCCTGTTCACAGGGGTTCTCAAACGTAGCGCGGCGAATTCATTCCCGCGCGGAAAAGCTGACCCCTAATCCCTGATCCCTGCATTTATGCCACGAGACTACACAAATACGCAGCGAGAAAAGCCGCGTAATTCCCCACCGCATAGCCGATCAACGCCATCAATATGCTGACCGGAACCAATCGTTCGTCGTGGTAAGCAGCCACGATCGGAGCGCTGGCCGCCCCGCCGATATTGGCCGCGCTGCTGATGGCCGCGGTGTGCACATCTATCCGAAAGAGCCGGGCGGCCATCAGAATAAACAACCCGTGAATGAATATCCACACGTATGCGCCCGCAACGAAGGGAAGGGCCTCCCCGGCCAGGCCGGACACGACGGTTTTTGCGCCCATGCGCGCCACAAAAAGATAGACCAAGGCCATTGCCAATTCGTGACTTCCGGGGATTGTTTTGGCGGGCGTGAACGACAACAGCAATCCGAAGGTGGTCACCAGTAGAATCTTATACGTTCCATGCGTCAACACGGGAGGAAGCGCGGGTATGCTTTGGGCCACGAGTCCGGCCAGATAGGCCCCGCCAAAACCGATGGCGGTCAAGTACAACAGATGCCGCATTTGCAGCTTGCCTTTTTCTACAATGAGGTCATCCGCGGCGCTTTTCAAATCGGTCAGATGCTTGTCGGTCACCCCGGTAAACTTATGAAACCAGTTCGCCATGTTTTTGGATTGCAAAAGCAAGGGCAGCCAAAGCAAATACACGGCATTGTCGGCGATCACGGCCAGTCCGAAATATTTTCCGGACGTGCCCAGTCCTTCCGACACGGCCGCCATATTGCCGGTTCCTCCGATCCAGGAACCCGCCAGCGCGCCAAACCCTTTCCAGGCTTCCGGGCCGAGATATCCACGCACCAAAAAATAAGCGATGGGCGCGCCGATCACCACGCCCGCGGTTCCGATGAGCATCACAAAAACCCCGCGTCCCATCACGTTCACCGTAGAACGGACATTGACGTCGAGCAGGAGCAATATCAGAAAGAACGGCAGCAAGCTCTCTCCCATCCAGCCATATAC
>JAUWMS010000073.1 GCA_030613045.1 Candidatus Latescibacterota bacterium
AAGCACCGGGGAGGGACGAAGACTTGCAGGGAAAGCCTTTCGTAGGCCGTTCCGGTCAATTGCTGACCAAAATCATCCAGGCCATTCACTTTACGCGGGCGCAGGTGTACATCGCCAATATCCTCAAATGCCGTCCTCCCGACAATCGGGACCCGGAGCCTGAGGAGATTGCGCAGTGTGAGCCGCACCTTATCCGCCAGATCGAGCTCATTCAGCCGAAGATCATCTGCGCGCTGGGCCGGATCGCTGGTCAGACCTTGCTCAAAACTTCCGAGTCGTTGGGGCGTCTTCGTGAAAACGTGCACCGCTATCAGGGCGTCAAACTGATCGTGACGTATCATCCGGCTGCTCTGCTCCGGAATCCCCAGTGGAAGCGACCCGCGTGGGAGGATATGAAACTATTGCGCCGGGAGTACGACGGAGTGGAGCTTTGACAGGGAAGTAGTTCAAAGATTGCCAAAAGTTCAAAGATTTCAAAAATTGGGGTGCTGGCACCGCAGGCAATCTTTGAAATTTTGGCAATTTTTGAAATTTAGGCAATGGGGATGGGAAACGGGAAGGGAGGAAAGGATGGCCTCAGAAGAACGTACCGCGGAGCGTATTCCCCCTCAGGCGGTGGATGTAGAGCGGGCTGTGTTGGGCGCGATGTTGATCGAGCGGGAAGCCGGGCCCAAGTCCATCGAGGTTCTGGAGGAAGATTATTTCTACCGCGATGCGCACCGCAAGATTTTTTCGGCGATTGTGGCGCTTTTCGATCGTAGCGAGCCGGCGGACAGCCAAACCATTGTCGAGGAACTGAGGAAGCGCAAGGAGTTGGACGCCATCGGCGGGGCATCGTATCTCGCCGAGTTGGCGACCGAGGTGGCCACGGCAGCCAACGTGGAGTATCACGCCAAGATCGTCTCGGAGAAAGCCCTGCTGCGGAAGATGATCACGCTTTCTACGCAGATCGCCACCGAGTGCTACGAAGCCAGTCAGGGCGTGGATGACCTCATAGATCAGGCCGAGCAGCGCATTTTCAATCTGTCCTCCAAACGGCTGAGCAAGGGGTTTGAGCCGTTATCCGCGGTGCTTCACGATACCTTCGAGACCATCGAGCAGTCCCATCAACGTGAGGGGATGGTGTCCGGCGTGTCCACCGGGTACGATGAATTGGATGAGATGACCTCGGGGCTTCAGCCGTCTGAACTGGTCATTGTGGCGGGCAGACCCTCGATGGGAAAAACGGCGTTCGCGCTTTGTGTCGCCCGCAACGCCGCGATCGAGCACAAGGTTCCTGTGGGCATATTCAGCTTAGAGATGGCGAATCATCAGTTGGCTCAGCGGCTGCTGTGTGCGGAGGCCAGGGTGGATGCGCATCGGTTGCGCATAGGCCGCCTGCCCGACGAGGCATGGGCGCATCTCAGTCACTCGGTGGGAAAATTGGCGGAAGCGCCCATTTTTATTGACGATTCGCCCTCGTTGAGCGCCATGGAGATTCGGGCGAAGTCGCGCAGGCTTCAGAGCGAGCACGGCATCGGGATGATCATCGTGGATTATCTTCAATTGATGCGGGGGAGCGGGCGGGTGGAAAACCGTCAGCAGGAGATTTCACAGATATCCAGGGCGCTCAAGGCATTGGCCAAGGAGTTGAACGTTCCGGTCATCGCGGTATCTCAGCTTTCCAGAGCGGTGGAGACGCGTGGAGGCGACCGTCGCCCCATGCTCTCGGATCTGAGGGAATCCGGAGCGATCGAGCAGGACGCCGACGTGGTGATGTTCATCTATCGGGAGGAGCGGTACAATCCGGACACCGAGCAAAAAGGTATTGCGGAAGTGATCATCGGAAAGCAGCGCAATGGTCCCATCGGAACGGTGAAGCTGACGTGGATCAATGAGTACGCCCGATTTGAAAATCCGGTCTTCAGAAAAGAAGAGCCCTTCTAAAACACCAATCGCCAAACGAAGGAGAACAAAATGCTTAAGCCTCGTAAAAGATTGACGAAAAGGGAAGTGAAGGAGGACAAATTTGTTACGTTTGCGTCGAACGCAACGGATTTTTTTCAGCAAAATTGGAGGCAGATAGCTTTGGGCATTGCGGCTGTGCTGGTCGTGATTCTTGTTAGTGCGGGATGGGTAAAGAATCGGCAGACACGAGAGAACACCGCCTCGGAGCGGCTTGCCGAGGCAGCCATTGCGGAACAGGAAGGGAAGACGGATCGGGCCGAAGCATTATATGCAGAGGTCGTCTCCAAATTCGGGCGCACCAAAGCCGGAATTCCCGCCTGCACTTCGTTGGGAGCGCTCCAATTCTCCGCGGGAAAATTCGATGAGGCCATAGCAACTTACCGGAAGGCGCTGGCCCGGGGCGGAGCCGATCCATTGGGGGCCTTTGCCGCGTATAGCGGAGTGGGCGCGTGCCTCGAGGAGCAAGGGAAGTACGAGGAAGCGGCGATCCAACATCGCTCGTATGCCCAAAAATATCCCCGTTCTCCGCTCGCACCGGAGGCGTTATCCGACGCAGCGCGGTGTTTTATCCAGGCAGACCGTTCGGATGAGGCTAAGGCCACATGGGAGCAGATTGTGAAAGCGTATCCCAAATCCCAGGCGGCGGTTCAGGCCAAAAATGCGATTAAGATGCTATAGATTTGCACCGCAAAGGCGCAAAGAGCGCAAAGACTTCAAACAAGATCGAACACCGAAAAACACTGAAGCACACCGAAAAAAACCAAAATCTGGTCTCTTCGGTGTTTTTCGGTGTGCTTCGGTGTTGGATAGGCAGGCCTTTTCAAACATCCTCTTAACATTACCTTGGACCTTCCCCTTAATCTGCCTTTCTTTGCGCCCTTTGCGCCTTTGCGGTGAGAATAGTTATTTGGAGAAATGGAATGAGTAAGCTTTACGTGGCGTTCGTGTGGCACATGCATCAACCGTATTACAAAGATCCGGATAGCGGGGTCTATCTGATGCCGTGGGTGCGGCTCCATGCGACCAAAGATTACTACGATATGGCGACGATCCTGGAGGATTTTCCGAATATCCATCAGACATTCAACCTCGTGCCTTCTCTCGTGGAGCAGATCCGGGAATACGCATCCGGGGCGGTGGATCGGGGGATGGTGTTGACACGGAAAATCCCCTCCGATCTTACGAAGGACGAAAAAGTGGAGATGCTCTCCACTTTTTTTATGGCCAACCGGGAGCGGCTCATTCTTCCGCATCGGCGCTTTAAGGAACTCCTGACGCTCCGGGGACGCGACGAGAGCGAACAAGCGCTCCGAAAGGCATCTGAAAAATTTTCGGAGCGGGACTGGTTGGATCTGCAGGTATGGTTCAATCTGGTCTGGATTGATCCTTCGCATCGCTCCGATCCTCCGCTACGCCGACTTTTCGACAAGGCGACGGATTTCAACGAGGAGGATAAGGCGGAGGTGCTCCGGATTCATCGTCGTATTCTGGAGAAGGTGATCCCCAAGCACCAGGAACTTTGGGATACGGGTCAGATCGAAATCACGACAAGCCCGTTCTATCATCCGATCCTGCCGCTGTTGTGCGATACGAACGTGGCGAGAGAGGCTTTGCCGACGACGGATCTGCCGGAACGGCGATTCCAGGCGCCGGAAGACGCGAAGGTGCAGATTGAGACGGGACTTCAGTACATCGAAGAAACCTTCGGACGGCGTCCGAAAGGGATGTGGCCCTCGGAGGGAAGCGTAAGTCCCCAGGCTGTGGAATTGATGGCCGATGCGGGCGTGAAGTGGATCGCCACGGATGAAGGGGTATTGGCGGGAAGTCTCGGAGAGGCGATCCGGCGGGATAGCAAGGGGCGTCTTCAAAATCCGGAGCGGCTCTATCGTCCCTATCGCTTTGGGAACATGCAGATGATCTTCCGGGATCACGTACTGTCGGACCGGATCGGATTCGTGTATGCGACGTGGCCTCCCTTCAAGGCAGCCGAGGATCTAATGGGACGCCTTCGGGCGATTCGGGAGGATCTGGCAGGCCGGGGAATGGAACATGGATTGGTGAGCATCATCCTCGATGGGGAGAATTGCTGGGAATCCTACGAAAACGATGGGATAGACTTTTTACGGGCGCTCTACGGAAAAATTACGGAGCAGGAGAAGATCGAGGCGGTGACCGTAGGGGAGTATCTCGAAAAATTTCCGCCGGAACAATCCCTATCCAAGCTCCACCCGGGTTCCTGGATCAACGCGAACTTCCGCATCTGGATCGGTCACCCGGAGGACAATCGGGCGTGGGATTTGCTGCATCAGACACGAGAGATGCTGGTCGGGGAGACGACAGATTTTACCGCGGAGCGCGCAAAGGACGCGGAGAACACCATAAAACCTCCTTCAGGTCTCAGCGATCTCCGCGGTCTCAGCGGTGAAAAGGTTGAGACGCTCGAAGCCGCGTGGCGGGAACTCTACGTCGCGGAGGGAAGCGATTGGTGCTGGTGGTATGGGGACGAGCATTCCTCTCAGGACGACGAGCGTTTCGACTATCTGTTTCGGCGGCATCTCGCGCGGGTGTACGAATCGCTTGGGAGGGAAGTTCCCGTGGCGTTGCTCCAGCCCATTCGGAAGATCGGCCATCCCTCCGCGTCCGTTTATGCGCCGTTGGGACTGATTTCACCGGATATTGATGGAAAATGGTCGCACTTTTATGAGTGGACCGGGGCCGGATATATTGATCCTCTCAAAGCGGGCGGGGCGATGCACCAGACGAGCGGGATCGTTCGGGGGATTTACTACGGCAGCGATTTGGAGCGTTTCTTTCTTCGCGTAGATGTGCACGCTTCTATGCGCGCCGCGTTCGAGCAGACTACTGTGGTCTTAGACGTGTTGGAGCCCCAGCGCCTGCGTGTCGAGGCTTCAAGCAATGAGGAATCCATTCGGATCTATGCGAATGGCGGCGATGGATGGGAATCCGTCTCCGGGGACGAAACGGTTTCCGCTGCCTTCGTGGACTGCTTCGAGCTTTGCGTTCCATTTCAGAAGCTGAATGGGACTCCTGGACAGAAAATACGGTTTCGGATTGTATTGAAAACGGAGGATCGGGAATTGGAGGCATGGCCGCGGGGTGGTGTGGTATCCCTTCCGGTACCCACCGAAGAATTAGTGGAGGACCCGTGGTGATGAATAACCAGATTTCCAAAGTCTTGAAGACTTTGGAAATCTTACCACATCCCAAAGGTCACCTTTTTTCTCCTTGGTTCGCATAAGAGATATTATGTAAACTTGAAAAAATGCCCCTTACATATGCTTCCTCCCCTCCCATCTGCTTTCTCCCTTAGCGACTCGCAGACTTCGATTCCTTTCTCTTCTCCTCCAACAACTCCTCTATCGTAAAGACGGACTCGAACACGTACCCGGCTTCCTCTACATTCTCCCGCGCGGATTGAAGCCGATCTATGACGCACAAGAGTTTCTTCACCTCACAGCCCAGTTCCTTCTCCACCGCCTGCGCCGCCGAGATCATCTGTGTGGCGGTGGTCACGGTATCATCTACAATGACCACGCGCATGCCCGGCTCCAATGGCCCCTCCACGCGCTTCTGCATCCCGTGCCCCTTCGGCTCCTTGCGCACCATAAAGCCCCGAACCGAAAGTCCCTGCGATCCCGCCACAGCCGCCACTGCGCCCGCGATCGGATCCGCAGCTGTGGTGGGTCCGCCCACGGCATCCACGTCGGCTCCGATGGCCGCCAACAGCACTTTCGCAGTCAGATAGGCGCCCTGGGGATCCCGCGTGATCAAACGCCGCTCCACGTAGTAATCCGACTTCTGCCCTGATGACAGGATAAACTCCCCGAACCGAACCGCCCGTTCCGCAATAAGTCGTTTAAGTTTCGCTTTGTAGTTGATCATAAGTCCCTCTTTTCTAATAAGTAATGAACAATGAAGAATACCCGACCCAACCGCTCGAATTCGGGGAGGGGCTGGGAACGGTATTGCTCATTGCTCATTACTCATTGTTCATTGAAATTGGAACCTCCCCCACCTCATTTCACTGACTTTCAACGAAATGGGATCATAAATTACCGCTCGGCCTGAGCAATCTGCTTCTTTGCGTCCATACACCGGCTGCAATTCGGATCGTCGCACAACAGCGCGGCCTGGTCTTTCTTCAACATCTCCACCGCCACCGTTACGATGTCCCTGGCCCGCATCAACCGCACGAGCGATCCGCCGATCTTGGTCTCCCGGATCACACCGCGCGCTTTGAGCGGCTCCTCAATCTTTCCGAACGCGCCACTGTGTCCCGGCATTTGCGTAAGATGAACCTCCCGCGCCGATCCATTTTTATCCCGCACTTTTACGTCTCGTTTCCATCCGTATGGGACGCCCGCTCGGATCTCCCCCACGTGCACGCTGGAGTTGGTCGTAAGCGGAGCGCCGAGGAACAGCACAACGCCATCCCGATCCACCAGCCTGTCCAGAGGACTCTTTTTTCCAAACGGGCTGGTCCTGTCGTGATCCTTCGTGAGCGCCATCGCATCCCGCCCAATAGCCGCACACGAATGCGTGGGATGCAGACTCCGCACCGCCTCCTTGCGCATCCGAAAGACCTCCGTGATCTTCCCCCCTCTGGAACACGAAGTCCTGGGATCGAACGGCTCCGGATCCCCGGAGGAAAATGCGGGCGCCATCACCGTACCCTCCGGCCCGACGGTCTCCAACAGCGCGTCAATCACCGCATCGGCTCCTCCCTCCACGTGCCCGAAGCTCGAAAGCGAGCTGTGCACCATCACCAGATCGCCCTCTTTGAGACCGACTTCGCGAAGGCCCTCTTTGATGTCGTCTTTGGTTACTGTCATAGAAGTTCCTCCCATCAAGGAATAATGAGGAATGAGCAATGAGGAATGAGCAATACCCCTCCTCCCCCAATTTGGGCAGTTGGGTGGGGTATTGTTCATTGCTCATTACTCATTGTTTTATGGCTCGCCATAAACAGCCCCACAAACAGAAGCATCCTGACCGGTGAAAATACAAGCGCCCAGACCAATCCACGCTCCGCAGCCAAGCCGCTTAACGCGCCGAAAAGAGCGATTCCACCCAGCGTGGAAAAGCTCACAGCCCCGCTCAACATCCCCTTATGTTTTGGGAAAAAGTGTACGATATAGGCAAAGAACGTGGGATAAGGCGCGGAGAAGGCGACGCCCAAAAACAATACGATCGGAATCAGCAAGATAAAAGACTCCGTTAGAATCGCCGGTACAAAGAAGATGAAAAGAAACAGCGCACAGAGGAGGAGGATTTTTTTAGGGCCTAATCGAACGGCGTATCCGGCGAACAGAAACCTTCCGAGTGTCAATCCTGATAAGAGAAGCATCAACAATATCCTCGCTTGGTCGGAATTGAGTCCCCTTATTTCCTCATAGTAGGAGACCATCCACAGGACCATAGAATATTCGCTTCCAATATAGAAAACAAAGCCTAAGACGCAAAACCAGAACAAGGGCCTTCTGAGAGGACTACGAATGGCTTCGCGTTCAAACGCAGGATCAAATGGCGACTTTCGGAGCGGTTCCGCCTTAGAGAACCGGCACAGTATAAATAGAAATAGCACGAACACACCCACAGCCGCGTAAGGTGCGCCCCAACCGGCGAAACGAACGAATACTATCGCGAGCAAAGGCCCCGACATCTTCCCGATCCCGTTGATAGCATGGAGCAAGTTCACTCCCCGCACCCTGTTGTGATCATACAACTCCACAATGACCGCGTTTGTGATGCGCCCCATTCCCAGTCCGAGATACGCCCAGAAAGCCCACAAAACGGCCGAGAACCTGCTCCCGGCAAAGCCGATCCCCAAAAGACCTATACCGCTCAGCAGAAAGGCAAAGTTGAGCATCCGGGCGTGCCCCATCCTGTCCGCAAAGTGTCCTCCCACAAATGCGGAGAATGCGCTCAGGAGAACCAACACGCTCAGCACGCTGGCAATCGTGGCGTGGCTCAGGAAAAACTGCGCTTCTATATTAGGGAGCGTCGCCGGCACGATACCACTGAACAGCGCGCCACTCACAAAGGCCATCGAAAACGTCGCGAAGCTCAGGATAGCGGTGTCGGAACGTCTGGATTCAGAGTTCAATATCGGAAAACCTTTTGAGTCTCCTGCAAAAGTCCGAAAACTGAGATTGCTTCGCTATCGCTCGCAATGACACCGTGGCTTTGTTAGGGTCATTGCGAGGAGCGAAGCGACGAAGCAATCTTATCGGATAAACCTTTTGCAAGAGCCTCTTTTCATTAAGACGCGGAGAAACGCTCAGATTCGTTTTCACGTGTTACGTTTCACGTTTTACGTTTTGGAGCATCACAGGCCGGTTGGTCTGCACGGATTCTTTTACGGCAAGGCAAAGCACTAAGGCCGCTCTACCGTCCTCCCCTGTCACACGAGGGAGTTTGTTCTCTCCGATGCACTCGACGAAGTGCCCGATCTCCCCAGCGATGCCAGCCACATCCTCGAAACGCACCTCTTCTAAAGCCTCGCGCTCATCCCGCCAGACGCGAAGGTGACAAGCGTTGTCGAAAGGCCCCTCAATCTCCGCCGTCGCCCCGGGGAAATAGGCGATCAGATGCTCCCTCTTCAGCGGGCCCTTTGCCCAACAACCCGCACGCACCGCGCCGACACAGCCATTCCCAAACCGCAACGTGAAGACCGCCGTATCTATCTC
>JAUWMS010000083.1 GCA_030613045.1 Candidatus Latescibacterota bacterium
TGGGTCAAGCTATGATGCCGGGGAGTATCCGGGCGGCGGAGGATGCCGATGTACGGCTCTATATGAACGATGGGAGTGTATTCTCCGGCAAATTGGTGGAGTTGGGGCCGGAGTTGATCATCGTTCGGAAAAACCGCGAGATCTTCACGTTTGAAGTCGGACTGGTGAAGCAGGTGGTTACCCTGGAATCTCTCGGAGAGGCGGCCAAGATAGTTCCGGTTCGAACGTTTCCTCGTCTGGGATTTCTTGCAGGCACATTCGCCGGTGCGACATTGGCCTGGTGGGGATTCGACAGTGCGTCGAGCAAGGAGGAGGAGGCCGACGTTAATGCGCGCGCGGTCCCGTCGCTGCTTGGCCGGGCGGAAGATCTGAGGGATGAGGCCGATACGGCCCGGCTCATCGCCTGGAGTGCTACGCTGGCTGGCGCGGCTTGTCTTGTGGTGGCGCTGATCCCCGAATGGACGGAGAAGCGTGTGTTCCCGGATCAGGTCGAGGTGGGCTGCACGTCTGTGAAATTGGCTTACGTAATTCATTTTTAGTTTGTTAACCACGATGTTTTTGAACTTACGAGGAGGGGATGAACGATGAAAAGAGCGACTTTTGTTCGAGTGGTCATGGCATCGATTTTGTTGGGGATCGTCGCGGGATGTGCCACCACGGGAGGAGGCGAACGTGCGGTGCCGGTCATTCCGGCCGGAAAAGGGGTTCTGGTGCTTGAGGCGGGAGGCATCGGGGAGTTGAATTCTTCGGTCTTCGATCAGGAGACCGGGAAAAGGGTGGGTCAGTTTTACGGTCTGGAAACCTATTTGGAGCCAGGACGCTATCGGGTGGAAGTGGAGACGGATTTTACCTACCCGGACCTCAGAAGGGTGGTGCTCGACGAGATAGCGATTGTTGAGGGGCAGGAAAAGCATGTGAGAGTCCCCGTGGGCCGCTTTATGATCAGCGTTATGCAGCAAAGCGTTGCGGGTGGAAGCCAGAAGGTTCAGTTGCCTTTCCGCGTGTACGATTACGGAAGGAAAACCGTATTTCTGGACCGGGGAATGACTTCTACCCGGACGAAACACTTTATTGTCCCTGTGGGCACCTATAAGGTGGAGCTTACGCCCAGAGTCTTCAGCGAAAGCGGATCGCACATGGAGCATATCATTAAGCCGATTGAGGTGCGATTTGGATCGGTTTATCCGCTCATGCTTTATTTGGGTGAGGCTTCGAAAGCACAGCCCTCTCAACAGGGCGAGTGAGCGCTCTTCGAGTTCGCAGGGAATCTTTTTTGGCGCAAGACCGGGAAGACGGAAAAGGATTCGCCCGCTCAATGGGTTCTTCTAAATTCCCGGGAAAAATTTTTTTCACAATGAGGAAACCAGGAAGTTAGGAGAAAAACAATCCCTCCGAAATGCACTACAGCCCTCTCCAGGTTTCCTGGATACCTTATAGAAGGATAGAAAACACTTGAAATTTAATGAAGTTAATTTTATCCACTTACTATTTCGGACTTTGCAGTGCGGTCCGAAAGCGCCATTTGAAAGTGAAGGGAGGGTAGGATGAAAAGATATGCTGTATTGGGGATTTTGCTGGGTCTTCTTCTGGTTTTCTCGGTGTCGGGTCTGTGGGCTGAGAGCGAGGGCATCCGGGCCACGATCATTGACCGGGCAGGCACTCGATTTGAGGTTTCATCGCTGCAGCACCGCGAGCATGATACCTTTTCCTTCTCAAGAGGAACGGAGTGGAAGACGTTGAAGTTTCGCAGGATCAAAAAGATCGAATTTCTGGGTGGCGGAAGCGATGAGGAGTCTCCGATTAGGATCACCCTGTTGGACGGAAAAACGCTGGCAGGGACCGTGCGGGTCGGAGGAGCGGGATTGGGCGGATATACGTACGGCACGAGTTTGCCTACGTTTACGGGAAAGACGAACTTGGGGAAGTTCGTCATTTCTCTCAAGGACATTAAAGAGGTGATCTTCCGCCACGAGAAGCAGGCGGTGAAGATATGTCCTACGTGCGGCCGGTTGTTCGAGCAGGAGGGGTATCGTTACTGCCCTTATGATGGGGCGAAGTTGGAAGCTGTGGCCGAAGAACCCGCCCAAGGGAAGACGCTTCAGCCCTCGAAAGAATAGGAAGGAAAAACGGAGCGGGTATGCTCCTGAACGAGGCATGGGATTGGCGACGGGAGGTACGTACGGCCTCAAGTCTCCTCGTACTAGAAAGGCGGTATGGGTGTGAAAGGTGCGTTGCGCGTTGTTTCCATGGGGACGGTTCTGGCGATGATGTGGGGCGGATGTGGGCGGAAGAAGGAGGCGTTGGTGGTAGCACAAGTCGGGGATAGGGCGATTACTATCGGGGAATTGTGGGCTTTTGAGGCGAATGTTCCGGAGGCGTTCAAGACGGAGAAGTCCGGCGTAGAAGGCCAGAGGGATTATCTGAAGACGATGATAGATCGGGAATTTATGCTCCTGGAAGCCAGGGAGCAGGGAATAGATCAAAGCGAATCGCTGGTACAGAAATTGGAATGGCAGAAGAAAAAGAGCGTAATCGAGGCGTTCTACGAGAAGGAGATCGGTCCCAAGCTCGAAATTTCCGAAGAAGAGATACGTCACTGCTTTGAGGAGGAGGGGTTGGGGCGGGCGGTCAAGATGCGCCACATTGCGGTCAAAACGGAGGACGACGTCCGGATGGTTTTGAAGGAGATTGAACAGGGCCGAAGCTTCGAGGAGGTGGCTCGGGAGCGGTCGCTGGATCGAAAGAGTGCGGAGAAGGGCGGGCTTTTAGACGCATTCTATGCGAAGAACGAACTCGGTGAACTGATTGGAGCGCGGGCTTTCTCTATGGAGATCGGTCAGATTTCGGAGCCGATCCGGATGGGGTATGGCTATGAGGTTATTCAGGTGATAGCGGAAAAGCCCGTTCCGTTCGAGCACTGGAAAGCATCGTTGGAGCAAAGGCTTAAACGTCATAAGTTTTCCGAAGAATGGGATGCGCTCTTGGATCGTTTGAAAGCGGCCGTTCATCTCAGATTCAAACATGATGGCATGGAACTCCTTTTGGCGCGAGCGGCGGCATCCGGGGCAGCACCGGATTTGTCCGAGCAGGAGCGTGGGATCGCGCTCTATGAGTATGAGGAGGGGCGCATTACGCTGGGAGATTTTGTAGATGCGGCACAAGGGAGTGCGTGGCGTTTCATAGGGGCGGATTCCACCAAAGCCATGCAGTACGCCGAACGAAGAATCATCGCCGAGCGGCTTATGTTGGACGCAGCCCGCCGCGCCGGATTCTATGAAGACGAGGAAATCCTTGCTTGGCTCGAGAAGAAGAAGGAAGATTTATTGATTGATAAACTCCGGGAGGGCGAGGTCAAAGACAAGGCGGCGGTTTCGGAGGAAGAAATTCGAGCGGAGTACGACATGCATAAGCGCGATCGTTATGCCCTGCCGGAGGAGATCCTGATTACAGAGATTTTAGTAGAAACAGAAGAAGAAGCCCAACAGCTCTCGGACCAGATAAAGAAAGGCGCGGAACTATCCGAATTGGCCGGGCGGCATACACTTCGGAAGGAATATAGAAAAACGCAGGGACAATTTCAGGTTCGTTCCTTCGAGAAGGCTCTGTACGGGGGGGATTTGGTGGAGATCGCGGGGATTGCTCCGATTGGTCAACTTATGGGGCCTATAGAGGTAAAGGGAGGATATTCCATTTTCAGGGTAGAGGAAAGAGGGGAGCGCAGGCCGGAACCCTTCGAGGCGGTTGAACGACGGGTCCGGGCGAACTTTCTCGATGCAAGGGAGGTCCAGCTATTCGACCAACTGATAGAGCGGCTCCGAATCAAGTATGAAGATCGGGTCATTTATTTCGAGGAACACTTGAAGGAGGCGGTGCGCGAGGCGGCTTAGATGGTGTTCGGAGACAGTATTAATCATGCTTCAATTACAGAGGACAACGCGTTTTTAAGGCGGTGGTTTTCAGAAGTTCAGACACAGGGAAGGATAGGAGCTTTCCTTGGAGTGCCCCGGCTTCAGGCTGTTCTTAAAAAATAGCGTTTTGAAACCGGAAATCCAAAATACTTTGCTGCACAAGAGCAAAGAAGGATTTTAGGCGAATTTGTGAATAATGCAGGTAAAAAAAGGCGATTTTTTTCTTACGGAATGAAAAAATGCTTGACAAGCCGGAAACGATAGTATATATTAAAAGCCGTTTGAAGTGCTATTCGTTTTAATTATGGATGTGGAGAGCCGTCAAATGTTCACCCTAAAAGAAAGGAGTTGCAGCGATGAGACGGTTTCCTAGGTTTTTTGGACTCGTAGGTGTTCTGGTGCTGGCTTTGGTTTTGCCTGCTCAGGGGGCTTTTATTTACAAGACGGGTGCGCGCCCAGCGAGTATGGGCGGAAGTTTCGTAGCGGTGGCGGACGATGCCAATGCCATTTTCCTGAATCCGTCGGGCTTGACGCAGTTGTCCGGAAAAGAGCTGACGACCACGTACGCGAGGCTCTTTCCGTGCGTCGAGGAAGACAAGCTGCATCAGGGGATGGTCGGCTTCGTGCTCCCTATGGGTGGAGTCGGCGTGCTCGGTCTGGGCTGGCAGACGTTTATGAGCGACCTGTGGGACGACAATGCCATTACGCTGTCCTTTGCCCGGGGGGTCACAGAGAGTCTGAGTATGGGACTCAATGTAAGGGCGATGATGTGGAAAGCCGATCTGTCCGGACTGGAAACGCCTGATCCTTTGGGAGATTCGGTCTCCTCCGGTCTGAAGATCGGGGCGGATTTTGGTGTGCTGTGGCGCTCTCCGTGGCAGGTTAAGGCGGGATTGTTCGTCAAGAATCTCAACCAGCCCAACGTGGCTGAAGATACCTCTATAGATGGTGGGAAGTTGCCGATGGAGATTCACGCGGGTCTGGCCTATGATTTGATGGAGACGCTGGTTTCGGCGCAGTTGGTCTCGGTAGAGGGCGATATGCGTTTTACAGGAGGAGTGGAGCGACACTTTGCCGGAACGGGCTTATCTCTGAGTGGGGGGTGGGCCGGCGGAGCGGATGTGGAGAGTCGGGTGAATATGGGTGTGGGGTATCAACTCCGGAAGATCGCTATCCACGTGAGTTATCTGCTGTACGGAGATACGTTCAACACCGAAGTTAAGGACGGAGATTACAGCGTTTCGTTCGGGTACAAGTTTTGAAAGTGCGCAGTGGGAAGTGTGAAGTTCGGCATTTCCACGGCATTCTTCGCACTTTGCACTTTTTTTGAGGGGGGGTGTATTCGATGCCGGTTCGCTTAGTAGCCGCATTAGTGGCGTTGGCCTTGGGGGTGAGTCTGTTCTTGCCTGTTCCCCAAAATTTGAAGACGCACTTTGAGAACGGTCAGTCTTTCTATGCGATAGGGGAATATGAGTATGCGATCAAGGAGTACGCCAAGATCGTGAAGTTCCGCCATAAGGCGGTGGACGTCGAGCAGGTTCGCATCGAGATCAGCGAGACCTTGACGTTGCCGATCCAGGAGGCGGCCTGGTATCAGTTGGGGAATAGCTATAAGAGAAGCGGGGAGTATGACAAAGCGATAGAGTGCTATCGCAACGTGTTGAAGGGCAACGTTCCGGAAGGGTTTAAGGCTACGGTGCAGTATCAGATCGCCGACACCCGGTTCGGTCAGGAGGAGTATGACAAAGCGGCCAAGGAATATGGGAACTTTGTGGCAATGTTCCCATCCTCCGATTTAGTAGATAAGGCCTACTTCTATCAAGGCTGGAGTTTCTTCAAGAACGGGGAGTATGACGAGGCGATCTCTGTGCTTAGAAGTATGCTCGTTCAGTATCCGGAGAGCAAATATGCTGCGGATACGCAGTTTCGGATCGCCAGTTGTTATTTCGAACAGGGAAAATATGAGGACACGGTTAAAGAGGCCATGTTGGTTCTAGAGCGATATCCGGAGAGCGCTTCGGTTGCCAATGCCGAGTACCTCCAGGCAAATAGCTATGAAAAATTGGCCCGCTATGACGATGCCATCTTAGCCTATCAGGACGTGATTGATCTGTACGACAAGATGTTTGAAGTGTTGCGTTCGTCTTTTCGTGAGGGGCGCAATGTGGATTTTGAGGAATATGAGCGGCTTTTCGAGAGTTCCTTTCTCAAAATCGCGGATATATACAGGGAACAGAAGGGAGATTACAGCAAGGCGTACGATACGTATGTGACCGCGCAGGAGACGGTTCGGGAGTATGATTATAAGGCCAAGCTTCAGAAGTTGATAGGAGATAATTACTTAGGATGGAAGGAATATGACAAGGCCATCACAGCTTATACGCAAGTGATGACCAACTATCCCAATAGCCCTTATCCTCCGCAAGCGCAGTACCAGGTCGGAGAAAGTTACTATTACGCAGGGGACTATGAGCAGGCGCGGGTCGAGTATTTGGCCTTATTGAAGAAATTCCCGGATACCGATACCGAACTTCGGGCACAGGCTTTGTATAGTGCAGGATCGTGTTCTGAGGAAATGGGCAAGGTGGAAGAGGCTCTTGAAACGTACCACCAGGTGTTGAGGGATTATCCCCGTTCCTATTATGCTCCGATATGTATGTTAAGGGTGGGGCGTGCGGCTTACGACAAGGGAGAGTACGAGGGGGCACTCGAGTGGTATCGGAAGCTGGTCCAGGATTATCCAGAGTCGGGGCAGGTGGACGTGGCCAACTATTTTTCGGGATTGGTGCTAAAGAAGCAGGGGAAAATCAGGGAGGCCATCGAAGCGTTCGGTCATGTGGGCAAGGATGCGGGGCAATTTTACGTAGCTTCGCAGACTTCGATTGCCACGCTCTACGCCAATGAGAAACAAGGGGGAAAAGCCGAAGAGGTCTTGATGGCGTTGTTGGAAAGCGTGGCCGGAGACGAGAAGTTAGAACCGCAAACCCATTATCAAATCGCTCAGGTCTATCTGACGCAGGAAAGTTATCTCAAGGCTGTGGAGCACTACTCAATTGTGATCGAGCGATTTGCAGAGAGTGCATATCTAAAGGATTGCTACTACGGTCGGGGGTCGGCGTACCACAAATTACTGCGCTTCGACCATGCGATCTCGGATTATGATACGCTGTTGGGGTTAGAGCTTGATTCAAGACTCGAAACGCGGACAAAGTTGGCACTGTCCTTAGTGTATTCGGCGATGGATCGTCCCGAAGAGGCACGGGGTTTGCTTCTGGAGGTATCCGAGGGAGCGTATCCCGCGCTGGCGCGGGCGGCAAGGGTCCAATTGGTGTCCCTGGCGGAGAAGGGCGACCCGCGCAAGGCCGTTGAAATCTACAGCGATCTTTTATCCGGCGCCGAAGACGATCAGGAGCGGGCGATTGTGTTGACTCGTTTGGCCAACGTCTATTATAAGCTAGGACGGTATCAGGAGGCGATAGATGCCGCCAGAAACTTAGTTCAGGTCAGCGACAACCCGGAAAGCATTGCTTCCGGATACTGCATCGCGGGCAACAGCTATATGAAGATGAAGCACTACGAGGACGCGATACAGGAATATCGCCAAACGGTGGACAAGTATCCTCAAGCCATGGTGGCTCCCACTGCGCTGTTCCAGATTGGCTTTGCGTATCATTCGTTGAACGCCCAAGCCAGTGGAGCAGAGCGAAAGGCAGCACTTCTGAGTCGGAGTATGGCGGCGTTTGAGGAATTTTATACGAAGTATCCCGATGCCAGAGAGGCGTCGCTTGCTTACTATTATGCTTCGTGGGGTGCTTATCAGAAGGGGAATTGGCAGAAAGCGTCCGATACGTTTCAAGCATTGGTGGACCACTTTCCCAAGAGTCCGTATGCTGCTGAGGCCCAGTTTCGAGCGGGGGAAGCGCTTTTTAACCTCAAAGAATATGCCAAGGCCTACGATCTCTATCAGAAAGTGATTGATCGCTACCCGAAGTCCGAGTGGGTGGACGACGCGATCTACAACAAGGCGTGGTGTTTCGTGCATCAGGGAAGGAATGAGGAGGCGGTTCCTTTCTTTGAGGAGATCGTGGAGAACTATCGGGATGGGTACTACGGTCCGCGCAGCCAGTTTAGCCTGGGGGATCACTATTACAATCTGCAGGAATATGAGAAGGCCACGGCTGAGTATGAGAAATTTCTCCAGTTGTTCCCCAATCACAAACGCGCCCGTCGAGCACAATTGTTGTTGGGGGAGTTGGCGGAGATCGAGGCTTATAATCTTTACAGCGAGGGGGAGAAGTTCTTCGACGAGGAGCAATTCAAAGAAGCGATTGCTGTTTTCCAGAAGGTCCGTGA
>JAUWMS010000391.1 GCA_030613045.1 Candidatus Latescibacterota bacterium
CCGAATCACCTTCAAACTTCCTCCCACGGACAACTCTCTCCAAACGCGACGCCCGTGCGATAGGTAAAGCGCATAGTCCGCATTGCTCTCCACGCTGGACACTTGAGGCCGGTTCGACGCACTCAGCGCCTCCTTCGGATCCCGAAGCGCCGTGAACTTGATGTCATCCACGCCCACCCGAATCAGCCCGATCCCCAGACCGCCCGCCTCTCCGAGCGGCATCCCAAATCCGCCGAAATCGTACTTCACCACTCCGGCGAACTGCTCCGAATGGGTCAGCGTCCCTTCCCGCTCGCGCAGCCGGGACAAGCCCGCCGCATTCCAGTACCCGGCCGTTGCATCGTCACACACCGCCACGAACGCACTCCCCATTCCCAGAGCCCGCGCACCCGCGCCAAGAGCGAGAAACTCCCCGGCATACTTCGTCTCGCTCCATCCCGCTCCCGCTCCCATCAGCACAACCAAGCAGGCAAACACATACCCGCACAAACGACGTCCTCTCATCTCGGTCCTCCTGCTGATAAAACAAGTGGGAACAGGTGACTGGGACTACCCAACTCACCAATCACCGACGCACCCTATATAACTTTCCTTTCTAATTCTGCAAGCACTTCAATACTACTGAGTCTCCGAAAGGGCAACCCCTGAATCTCCTCCAAAAAGTGCCGATTTTCCGTAACAAGCACCTCGATCTCTAACTGCTCTAAATGAGCGGCAATTGCGGCATCGCCAAGCTTACAGCCCAGACTTTGATATTTGCGAATAGTCTCCCTTTCGGGCCTCTCCCAACGAATCACGACCCGCTCCGGGAACTGATTCAGCAAGCAAAATAGCGATCTCAATTCGCCTTCCGTGAGATTGGCCCGCAATTCCCATAGAACCTGACGCGGAAGAATCACATGCAATTGGCTCAAGCGCTCCAAAAGAAGCACACAACCCGGAAACTCCGGGTGGCGCCGCAAACCGAATATCCAAATATTGGTGTCCAGAACAACCCGCTCATCCCGGATAGTCATATACAGCAACCTCTTCGCGAACTGTTCTCAATTCAGATAGAATCTCTTCCCCCGAACGGCTCAATGCTCCTTGCTGACGCAATCTTTCCTGATATTGCTCGGAAAGGGCATGTAGCCCCCGGCTAAAATCCAACTCGGCCACATGTTTCCAGAGCACTTGTTGCTTGTGTTCCTCCAACGCCGAAATCTCAACAGCGAGATGTTCTATTTTTGATACCATATCCATCCCCTTCTGCGGCTGGTATATCGCAGAGTCCGCAGAGAAAAGGCAGGTTAAGGTTTAGGTTGAGAAGGCAAGGCTGGGGGATCTCAACCTCAACCTTGACCTCAACCTTTGCCTTTGCTCTCTCTCTGCGTCTCTGCGGTGCGAATTCTCTCAGGTTCCTTCCTGCCACGAACTCAGATACTTCTTCTGCTCCTCCGTCAATTCGTCTATCCGGATGTCCATCGCCTCCAATTGAAGCTCCGCCACGTGCTGGTCAATCTCCGGAGGGAGCTGATACACCTTCGGCTCCAACTCATCCCGGTGCGCGATCCCGTATTCCACGCCCAGCGCCTGATCGCAGAAGGAGAGCGACATGACCGTGGAGGGATGCCCCTCCGCACATGCGAGATTCACCAAGCGTCCCTCGCCGCACAAAAAGACCCGCTTTCCATCCACCACGTATTCGTCGAACAGCGGGCGGATGGCACGCTTCGCGGACGCGGCCTTCTCCAATCCCCGCACATCCACCTCGTTGTCAAAATGCCCGGAATTCGCCAGAATCGCCCCGTCCTTCATCGTCCGGATGTGGTCCATCGAAATCGCATGCAGATCTCCGGTAACCGTTATGAAAATGTCTCCCTCGACCGCCGCTTCCGCCATCGGCATCACCCGGAACCCATCCATCTTCGCCTGAAGCGCGCGAAACGCATCCACTTCCGTTACGATCACATTGGCGCCAAAACCTTTGCCCCGGAGCGCCACGCCCTTCCCGCAATTCCCGTATCCGGCTACCACCAAGATATTCCCGCTGATCAGCACATTCGACGCCCGCAACACTCCATCTAAGGAGGACTGACCCGTGCCGTAATAATTATCCATCAGATGCTTGGTCTGACAATCGTTCACCGCAATAACCGGATATTTGAGCGCGCCGTCCTGCTCCATCGCGCGAAGCCGGATCACGCCCGTAGTGGTCTCTTCGCATCCGCAGATGATATCCTGGATCAATTCGGGATACTTCGTATGGATCTCGCTGATCAGATCGCACCCATCGTCAATGGTCACGTGCGGCTTGAACCGGATCACCTCCTCGATAAAACGATAGTAATCCTCCCTCGTCTCCCCCTTATACGCATACACCCGAACGTCCTCCGACGCCAAGGCCGCGGCCGCATCGTCCTGCGTGGAAAGCGGATTGCAGCTCGCAATCGCCACCTCTGCTCCCCCGGCGATCAGCGTGCGCACCAAAATGGCGGTCTCCTTTGTCACGTGCAGCGCCATCCCGATGCGATAACCCTTCAACGGCTGCTCCTTTGCAAACCGCTCCCGCACCTTCAACAGCGCGCCCATCTGAATTTCCGCCCATTCGAGGTTTCGAAGTCCTTGCTCCGCCAAATTGATGTCTTTTACTTCGTAAGGCATAGTTGCTCCTTTTTTTCTCACCGCAAAGACGCAAAGAACGCAAAGAAGAGAGGCAGATATAGGTAAAGGCAGAGGTAGAGACAACCAGAAGCCAACCCACGGTTTTCTTCTCCTTTACCTATACCTTTACCTGTTTTACTCTCCGCGCCCTCTGCGTCTCTGCGGTGCAAATAGGATTTTAGGCCAATCCCGCTTCCTTCCTGAGTTGCTCCGCCTTATCCGTCCGCTCCCACGTGAAGCTCTCTTCGCTGCGTCCGAAGTGTCCATAACAGGCGGTCTTCTTGTAGATGGGCCTCCGCAAATTCAGATACTCAATGATCCCTCTGGGCTGCAACGCAAAATGCGCCCGGATGAGGTCCACGACTTTTTTATCTTCGATCTTCCCCGTGCCGAAGCAATTCACGTTCACGGACACCGGATCGGCCACTCCGATCGCATACGCCAACTGCACGCCGCACCGGTCCGTGATCCCTGCCGCCACGATGTTTTTTGCGATGTACCGCGCCATATACGCCGCACTGCGATCCACCTTCGTTGGATCTTTCCCCGAAAACGCGCCGCCTCCGTGATAGCCCATGCCGCCATACGTATCCACGATGATCTTCCGTCCGGTCATCCCGCAATCCCCCTGCGGGCCTCCGGTCACAAAACGCCCCGTCGGATTGATGTGATAGACCGTCTTCCCATCTAAGAGGGCCTCCGGGATCGCGACTTTCACCACGTGCTCGATCACCTCCGCCCTGATCTGAGCGTGTTCCACCTTTGGACTGTGCTGAGCCGACACCACCACGGAATCCAAACGCACCGGCCGATCTCCTTCGTACTCCACCGTGGCCTGCGCCTTCCCGTCGGGCCTCAGATAGTCGAGAATTCCCTCCTTACGCACCTCCGCCAGCCGCCTCACCAAATTATGCGCCAGCATAATCGGCATCGGCATCAGCTCCTTCGTCTCCCGGCACGCGAAGCCAAACATCATCCCCTGATCCCCCGCGCCTTGCTCCTCGTGCAGCCCGTTGCCTTCCGACACGCCCTGAGAAATATCCGGCGACTGCTCGTCTATG
>JAUWMS010000166.1 GCA_030613045.1 Candidatus Latescibacterota bacterium
TGCGTGTGTTCGAGAAAGGTTACGAAATTGCTGATGCCCACGTTGGAGACGCCGCAACGGAGCCGGTCGTCATAATGCGTCATCGAAGCGAGCGCCATATATCCGCCGTACGAGCCGCCCTTGACCGCAATCCGGGATGCATCCAACTCCGGCCGGTTTTCGATCCAGTCCAAAAGCTTGCCGATGTCTTTGACCGAATTTTCACGAAGAACCCCATTGTCGAGCTTGAGGCAGCGCTTCCCATAGCCGGAGGAACCGCGCACATTCGGAGCGAGCACCGCGATGCCCAGTTCGTTCAGATAATACTGCACCGTGTAGGAAAAATACGGCACGTATTGCGATTCAGGCCCACCGTGGATGCTGACGAGCACGGGATAGGGCGCCTTCCCCTTTGTGGGTTTGTAGTAGAACGCGGGGATCCTGCGCGGCTTGCCGTCCACTTCATCGAAGGTCGCGTAATGGATCAACTCCGGCACGACAAAGCCCTCGGTATCCAGCCCGCCGACCTCGCTGAAGGTCCAGCGCACGAGTGCATCGTCGTCGAGATGGAGGACGTAGATGTCCCCCGGAGTTTGCGGGGTGTTGATCACCAGCGCCAACCGGTCTCCGTCGGGATGGAAATGCAATCCGTAGATCTGTCCCACGGGAATCCCGGGAACCTGGTTATAGGTCTTCGTTTCCGTATCGAGAAGATAGAGCTTGCTGATGGCGCCCTCGTTCGTCGTGAACGCCAGCCGGTCTCCCTGAGGCGACAGTTCGATCGCTTCCACGTCCCATGGGATGGCACCCGTCAGGTCGGTGCAGGTTTTCTCCGCGAGATCGTGATATCTCAACCGAAGAAACTCGCTCCTCTCGTCCGAAGTAAGGAAGACGCCCTTTCCGTCCTTTGCCCAAACCGCGGCTCCGTATTGCGTTTTCTCCTTCGTGGGATTGATTTGCGAAAGCTCGCCGGAGGCGACGTCGAGGGTGTAGCAGTACGACTCGTTTATGGAGACGTATTTCATCACGAGCAAACGCGCGTCGTCCGGAGACCAATCCTCCGCAAACCAGGTACCGCCCTCCTGAAGGATCGGCTGCGCTTCGTTCGGATGATCGAGATCGCTCAGGAACAGATCCCAGTCGCGGCCGTTTCGCTTGGTGCTGTAATACACGAACCGATCTCCCCGGTTGGACCAGCACACCCCGCCATTTCGGGAGGAGCCATCCGTCAGCATTGAATAGGCCCCGTCGTCGAGATCGAAATAGAAAATCTGGTAGAACTCGCCGCCGCCCATGTCCTTCATAAAAAGAAATCCGTGGGTGGAGAGATCCGGACACATGACGGCTCCGCGGATCGGCTCGGGAAAAAACGTGATCTGCCTCCGGGCGCCGCCCGGTTTTTCCACGAGATGAAGCTGGCTGGTCTCGCCGAATCGCGTGGAGATCAGCATCCCTTTTCCGGTGGGATCCCAATCGTGGAGATAGGCCGAACGAGTGCTCTGATATTGCATCATGCGGTCCACGATCCGCTCGGGGATCTCGGGGATGCCTTCGATGACGAGATTCCCTTGTTCGCTCCGCTCCACCTGAGACCAAACCGGATGAATCGAGAGGAGGGTCAAAAAGAGCGCTACGGCTATGGCGTTCGTTTTTTTCATAGCGTGTTCCTTTGTAAGGTCAGGGGTCAGGGGTCAGGGATCAGGGGTCAGGGGTTGCTATTCCGACTCCTGAATTCTGAATCCTGACTCCTGAATTCTGAATTCTGAAAAACCCTTATTTCACGATGTTGAGAATTTCCTTGAACTGTGCTCCTTTGGCCACCCTCAGGATTTCAAAGAGCGCCATCTCCGTGCTCGTGAGCGCAGCCCCCGCTTCCTTGATCCTGCTCAGACCGATCTGTTTATTCTCCTCGGTTCTCGAAGAAACCGCATCCGCGACGATCTGAACTTCATACCCCGAACTCAGCAAATCCACCGCCGTCTGATACACACAGACGTGCGTTTCAATCCCCGCAATCAGAATTTGCTTCCGGCTCAAAAACCGGAGCGCCTGCCTAAACTGGTCGCAGCCGCAGCAACTGAAACTGAGCTTCGGGATGGGCTCTACGTCGGAGAGAAGATCGGCGATTTCGGGGATCGTCGGGCCAAGGCCTTCGGGATTCTGCTCCACCCAAAGGATTGGGACGCTTAGAACCTGCGCTCCCTGAATGAGCTTTCCAAGCTGCTCAAAGAGATCTTCTTTCCGGTGCATCCGATGGGCCAATTTGCCCTGCACATCCACGATAATCAATACTGTGTCTTCCAATTTGAGCATATCCTGTGCATCCTCTCTGTTCTTTTGATTGATTCGTAAAAAGGTTCAAAACCCGATTTAACCGCAGAGCGCGCAGAGAACGCAGAGAACCCCCAAGCCAAGAATTTGACGTGCCTTGGTCTTTTTCGTGTATTTCGTGGTGGGAATATGAAAATGACTTTGTCTGGAAACTTATCAGCCCTCCGCATTCAGGGATAACCCCCGTTCGATCCGACCTGTCCGATCGGTTTTTATGGCTCCAGGACCTCCATAAGCTTCTCCAAAACCTCCGAACGTCCTTGATTCCCCTGTCCTCCCTGGAGATAGGTCTGCCCGAGAAAATGGATCACCTCCTCCCGACGAATCGCCGAAGCATATATCCCCTTCCCCGTCTCCCACAGCATCTTCCAGCGCAGCGTCAGTTCCTCCATCGCCCGTGCAATATCCGTGTAAGAGGCCCGATGGATCCTTGCCACCTTCCAGTACACGTCTTTCGGCGAGGCGCGCTCCGATGTCCACACCGCCACCACAATATCGAGCTCCAAAGCGCTCAGCTCAAAAATCGCCTCCACGCCTTTTTTCGACAAGAGGGCCTTCCCGGCAAGAGACGCGTGCCGTCCCGCGCGCTTTATTCCTTCCCAGTCCGTCGGGAATCAGAAGGCCACGCCGCCGCCAATCCGAGAACCTTCGCCGTCGGAGAGCGCCCCTCCAAAGCTCGGACCCGGTCGGTCTCCCTTTCCCTGCTGCCAGGCCAGAATCCCCCTCTTGATCTCCTCGAAATTCCGTTTGATCCGAAGCCGTCTCTGTTCGGACGAATCCACTACGGCATCAGGCCGCGCGATCCCCTCGCGAATCGCAGCCATCCTCAGACTGTCCAGCACGGAAGGCGAAACCGTTTCTCTGAGCCGCAGCAGCGTTTCCACAGGAGGGGGCTTTTCTCCTACCGTCCCCGAAAGCTCCGCACGATCCATTTTATGGGATACGTGCTGGCTGTCCGATGCAACGGCTGTCGGCTCGGGAAGCATTTTTACGACCCTTGGCACAGGCGAAAGCGCCACCGCAAACTCCCGCCGAATGCGCACCGTTTTCGTCACCCCGCACTCCCTGCCCGCTCTCCCGGAAAAACATATAAACAGCAGCATGTGGATCGCCACCGATGCGGCAAGCGGATCCACCAGTTCTTTTCTCATTTTTTCGACTTCCTCTGCCATCGGGACAAAGGATTCACACGAGAGAGCGACACGGCGTAAACCGAAAAAAGGCCTGCATGCCCGCTCAAAAACAAAATATAGCGCAAGAGACGCCCGATGTCAAGACTTTTCCCAAAAAAATGCCCCGGGCAAAACGCTCAGCGCGTATCCCCCCCCAAGTCCAAAAAATCACTTGCCCGATCCCTCGAAAGGAGGTATCTTTATGCCTGCGGATCGCCAATCGCTCATTCACCAGCGAGAGCGCATTCCTAACACCTCGCTTTCGCCAGCCATATCCGAAAGTCACGTGTGATTCTCTCCCTATTGCGCAAGCAAGCCTGCCGGGAAAGGAAAATCTATGGAAAACCAGGAACTCGTTCTCGTTTACACGGCCAACTCCTATTCCGACTATCTCTTGGCCGTCTCCCTCCTGGAGGAAGAAAACATCCCATTTCTCGTAAAAAACGAGGGTGTTCAGAGCCTGTTCGGTCTGGGCGTTGTGGGCACTGGTTTCAATCCGGTCACGGGGCCAATTGAACTCCACGTCCAAGGCGAGGACGCAGAACGGGCCGTGGAAATCCTCTCATCTCATGAGGATTAGAAATCTCGGGTGCGTACCCGCATGTTTCGCTGAAGACCTTCTGCTAAGGAACGCTGGGAAAACACAGGCCCGCTCTTTATTTCGACCCCCCTGAAAAAAAAGCTTGCATTTTGACGAAAGTCTGATTATCTTTGTAAAGCTTCAGTCATGGACAGAGCGAACCCCTTTCCCGTGAATCCGGGATCGGTACACGCAGCATAAAAAAATGGAGATCGGACGATGACGGCACTTCTCTTTAGCTCGCTTGTTGGATATTGGTGGTACTGGCGCAAGCACATAAGGGGAGACGTATGTCTATCGGCCGGACTCAGGCAGTGATCTAATATAGATAGGGAAGCGCCGGAAGCCACGGACATACGCACTGTTCGTGGCTTTTTCTTTTTGTCTCACCGCAGAGAGCGCGGAGAGACTCTTGATTTTTTGTCTTTCTCAGCGATCTCAGCGGCCTCCGCGGTAAATCGAATTTTGGAATTTGGCATCCACAAAGAGGAACGACGATGATTCGTCCTGCGTTCGATGAATTTCAGGAACTGGCCCGGCACGGAAATGTGATCCCCGTGTACAAGGAAATTTTGGCGGATATGGAGACGCCGGTGTCCGCGTATCAGAAAATCCGGAACAGCGGGCGGTATTCGTTTTTGCTGGAGAGTGTGGAGGGCGGGGAGAAGATCGCGCGGTATTCGTTTTTGGGGGCCGATCCGTTTCGGATTTTTCGCTCGAAGGGGGATCGGATCCGGGTGCGGGAGGGGCGGAATGGGAAAACGGAGACGATGCGGGGAGATCCGTTGGACGCGCTCAGGAAGTTGTTTGGACAGTATCAGCCGGTTCGGATAGCGGGACTGCCCCGGTTCACGGGAGGCGCGGTGGGGGTTATGGGATACGATGCGGTGCGGTTGGTGGAGGAGTTGCCGGATCAGACCACGGACGATCTGGGAATGGATGATATGGTGTGGATGTTCTTCGATACCATCCTGGCCTTCGACAATGTGAGCCATAAAATACTCCTGATCTCGAACGTGCACACCGACGAGCACGAGGGGGATTTGCGGGCGCAGTACGAGGGCGCGTGTCGGAAGATCGGGGAGTTGGAGCGGCTGCTTTTGCGGCCGGTGGATCCGCTGCCTTCGAGGGGCGAGGGCCGGTGTCGGTTGACGTCGAATACGGAGAAGGAAGACTTTATGGAGGGCGTTCGACGCGCGAAGGAGTATATTTCGGCCGGAGACGTGATTCAGGTGGTGCTGTCGCAACGGTTCGAGACGGAGATTTCGGTGAAGTCATTCGACATCTATCGCATGCTGCGGATCGTGAATCCCTCGCCGTATATGTTCCACATGGCCATGGATGGTCTCGATGTGGTGGGCGCTTCGCCGGAGTTGATGGTTCGGATGGAGGACGGGACCATCGAGGTGCGTCCGATTGCGGGGACGCGCATGCGGGGCGAGACGGAGGAGGAGGATCAGCGGTTGGCGGAGGAGTTGCTGGCGGACGAGAAGGAGCGGGCGGAGCACATTATGCTGGTGGATCTGGGACGGAACGACGCGGGCCGGGTGAGCCTTCCGGGATCGGTGGAGGTCACGGAACTGATGAAAATTGAGCGGTACTCGCACGTGATGCACATCGTGTCCAATGTGCGGGGGAAGGTGCGCGCGGGCGTGGATGCGCTGGATGGGTTGCTGGCATGTTTTCCCGCGGGCACGGTGTCCGGCGCTCCGAAGATCCGGGCGATGGAAATTGTGGATGAGTTGGAGCCGACGCGCCGGGGGGTGTATGCCGGAGCGGTGGGGTATTTCGACTTTTCAGGCAACTTGGATTCGTGCATAGCGATCCGGACGATTGTGGTGAAGGACGGCAAAGCGTACGTCCAGGCTGGTGCGGGGATCGTGGCGGATTCCGATCCGGAGCGGGAGTTCGAGGAGACGGTGCATAAGGCCAAGGCGATGGTGCGGGCAATCCAGATGGCGGAACAGACCGGTGATTGGTGATTGGTAACCCAGTCACCCGCCACTACTTACCAATCACCAATCACCACTCACCAAAAGGGGCTTGGTTTGATTTTGATGATTGACAATTACGATTCGTTCACGTATAATCTGGTGCAGTATTTGGGAGAGCTTGGGGCGAAGCTTGAGGTGCATCGGAACGATAAAATCACCTTAGAGGAGATCGAGGGAATGGCACCG
>JAUWMS010000559.1 GCA_030613045.1 Candidatus Latescibacterota bacterium
GTGATAGGAGGAGGGCGCGAGATTCACGTCTTCGGCGGTCAGGATCCCCTTCGTTTGACCGCTCAGAGGCGCTTCGACAGGCTGTTCTAGGAAGGTGCATGCGCCGGAGAAAAGATCGCGGAAGGTGAAGCGAAGGGTGTCGCCAATCCGGACCTTCTCAGCCGGAGACCATTCGATCCGAAACTGAAAATAGAACCGTCCCTCTGTTCCGTGCGCAAAATCCGCGGGCGTCGTCGGAGCCACCGCTGCCTTTACGGTCAGCGTGTCGCCCGCATCCACGTACGGAATCCGCGCCTTCCGGATAGCCGCGATGATGTCGTCTCGCACCGCACGCAATGCGCTGACATCCGCGGTGTCACCGGTCAGCCCGCCCATAATCGGAGCACAAATTTCTTTGCCCAAGACCGTCGGATCGAATGCGTGAAAATCAGCGCCCCGCTGTTTGGCCCCCTCGATCTGAGCCTGTTCGAGAACCCACAAAAGCCGAAGATCCTCCCGCGCATCCCGAAGCCGCTCCCAGCGGACGGAACTTTCCGGCTCACACTCATCCAATTCCTGATCGGCAAGCCGCTCCAATCCATAACGCCCCGCGAACTCCTTCAGATCCACGCAATCCGCCGCAGGCATCTCGATATCCAGCGCCTTCACCGCCAGCAGCGCCTCGATTTCCTCCGCGTCCGTCCGGAGCATGATATTTCCCTGGTACGCGCACGGCTCGATTTCTTTGGGCACGGCCGCCGTCAGCCAGACCGCCTGCGTGCGGTGCGGCTCCAATATCAAGGGATCCGGCAACGGGATAAGGCGATCCCCTTCGACCCATCGCAACTGAAGATTGCTCACCTCGAAAAGCGTGTCCCCAAGCGCCTGCACTAAATCCTCCAGTTCGAGGTGGATCGCAACCCGCTCCCCTTCCGTACGAAGCGCGATCTGAATGTGTTCCACCTCTCCCCGGCAAGCCCTCACGTGCATCTCCCATGTGCTCTTATCGGGCAGACTATCCGGATGCACCGCAACCGATGCATCCACGCCCCATACCTCAAAATTCTTTGCCATGAAGTCCTCTCCTTGTATGTGATGTTCGTAGTAGGGGCGATCCTTGTGATCGCCAGAGGCAAACCTTGTGTTTGCCCTTTTTGAAACGAATCCGGGCGAAACCAAGATTCGCCCCTACAAATTTTACAACCATCGCTCGAACCAATCAAACGCCTTCTTGCCGCTGAATCGGTGCGATCCCTCAAAGAAGTCTATGTCCACGCGGTCTGACACTTCTAAAAGATGGTACACCTTTTGTACTCGCGGGTACTCTTTCTGGACCACTTCCAGCGTATAAAGCGGATCTCTCGTGCCGTTTTCGATCAGTAAAGGCCGGGGAGCGATCAGAGAAACAATGTCGGGAAGCTCAGCGTATTTCAGGATGTTCGGAACATACTGGCAGGAGCAGCAGGTTCTGTCAATCAGAATATCCTTGAAACTGCTGAAATACCCGCTGACCACCGCCGCCTTGATCCGCTCGTCCAGCGCACTCGTATACATGGTGTGCGTGCCTCCCCAGCAAAGCCCCACACACCCGATCCGATTCGCATCCACCTCCGGCCGGCTCTCGAGATAGTCCATCGCCCGCATCGCATCCCAGACCCTCAGACCCACCAAAACCTCTCCCAACAACAACCCGCTGGTGAATGCCCAGGCGCATGAAATATCCCCGCGTTCCCCGAAACACATCGCATCGGGCGCCAATACCACGTATCCCCGTTCGGCAAACTGTCGCGCATAATCGTAATTGAGCGGCCTGATATGCTGCTGCCGTTCCACCTCATCGGAGACGATGCCGACCACGTCGTCCTTGCCCCGGCCATGCCCGTGAAGACAAAGCAGCGCCTTCG
>JAUWMS010000333.1 GCA_030613045.1 Candidatus Latescibacterota bacterium
ATCCTGAAGGGCGACGTATTTTTGGGGAACAAGTTCCTTTATGGAATTCGTATTCCCATGACGGACATGCGCCTGCCCGCGATCCGGGATCCGAAGCCGGGCGACATCGTGATCTTTCAATCGCTGGAGGAACCCTCCAAAAACTTGGTCAAACGCTGTGTGGCCGTCGGGGGACAGACGGTGGAAATCCGGGATAAGGCACTCTACGTGGATGGCAAGCGCGCGCCTTTCCCGGAGACGGGAAAATTCGAGGACCGGCGAATTTTGCAGGGAAGGAGGAGCTTGCGGGATAATTACGGGCCTGTCACCATACCGCCGGAGCATTTTTTTATGATGGGGGACAATCGCGACAACAGTTACGACAGCCGCTATTGGGGGCCGGTTCCCAAAAAGAACATTCTCGCGAAAGCAACGGTCCTCTATTTTTCGTGGGACAAACAGGTCCCGCTCTGGGACATCGCGCACAAGGTCCGGTGGGGAAGGATTGCGCACCTTTTATAATTTTACCGCGGAGACCGCAGAGGACGCAGAGAAAGGCGAAAGGAAGCCAGGTCAAGGTTTTTCCCTTTGCCTTTGAAGTTCTCTGCGTGCTCCGCGTGCTCTGCGGTGCGAATGCTGTTTCCTGTTAACATTCGGAGGGAGCTATGACGATTGAAGTCGTATTGACGGTGGCGGAGTCCAAGCGGCTCATTGCCAGAGGCGTGAAGGAATTGGACGTGGTCCGGCGGGCGATGGCGCATGGGATCGTGGCCGTTTCCAAGGGCACGACGGAGACATACGTGGCGGAGGAGCTGCTTGGGGAAAAGATCGAGCCGTTTGCGTACACGCTTGGGGTGACGGCTCCGAAGGGCTGGAAGCGGGCGGCCGATAAGCCTGTGGAGAAGCGGGCGGACTTGGTCTTCAAGGATGGAAAGCCGGTGGAAGGATTGTCGGTGATCGAGGCGGCGCGGCAGATGTCGGCCGGGGATGTGTTTTTGAAGGGGGCGAATGCGCTCAACTACCAGGAAGAGGTCGCGGGGATTCTGGTTGGTGATCCGATGGGCGGGACGATCGGAGGAGCGATCGGGCCGGTGGTGGCTCGGAAGGCGCACTTAGTGATTCCTATCGGTCTGGAGAAGTGCATTCCTTTCGACATCGTGGCGCTTTCGAGGGACATTCCAAGGAACTGGGAGGAAGGCTCCAAAGGGTCTTCTTTGATGCCGGTGACGGGCTTGATCATCACGGAAATCGAGGCGCTGGAAACCCTGGCCGACGTGGAAGTCGCACAGATTGCGGCCGGCGGCGTGGGCGGTGCGGAAGGCTCGGTTCGACTTATGATCGAAGGCACGCCGGATCAAGTCGCCGAAGCGGAGAGCGTATTGAACGAGATTTACGGGGAAAAGGCATTTCGATAAAATCTTTTACCGCGGAGCACGCAGAGTGCGCAGAGAAAAGCACGGCATAAAAATGCCTGTACTTCTCAGCGGTCTCGGCGGCCTCGGCGTTAAAAAAGGTCTGGCGAATATATTCAGAAAGGAGGTTTCACATTGATCGAAGTAGATCACATCACGAAATACTACGGACAGACTCCGGCGGTGCAGGACGTGAGTTTCCGCGTGGAGAAAGGGGAGATTTTAGGATTCCTCGGACCGAATGGCGCGGGGAAGACCACGACGATGCGCATGATCACGGGTTTTCTTCCCCCCTCGGAGGGGACCGCGCGCGTGGCGGGATACGACGTATTCGAGGACTCGATGGAGGTGCGCAAGCGGATCGGGTATCTGCCCGAACATCCTCCGCTGTATGACGATATGACGGTGGCGTCGTATCTGACTTTTGTGTCGAAGATCAAGGGCGTGGACTCGAAAGAGCGGAAGAGCGCGGTGGATTCGGCGGCGGAGCGATGCGGCCTGGGGGACATGCGGGATACCATTATCGCCAAGCTGTCCAAGGGGTATCGGCAACGGGTGGGATTGGCCCAGGCGTTGGTGCACGATCCGGACGTGCTGATCTTGGATGAGCCGACGATCGGACTGGATCCGAGGCAGATTATCGAGGTGCGGGAGTTGATCAAGAGCCTGGCCGGGGATCACACCGTCGTTCTGAGCACCCACATCCTCTCCGAAGCGAGCATGACGTGCGAGCGGGTGGTCATCATCAATAAGGGCAAAATCGTGGCGATGGACACGCCTAAGAATCTGACGGCCCGGCTGATGGGCGCGGATCGGATCTACGTGCAGGTCCAGGGACCGGCGGAGGCGGTGACCGCGAAGCTCCGGGAGGTCCCCAACGTGGCGGACGTGGTTCCCGAACCCGGCGGCAATGGCGCGCGCGGTTTTTTTGTAGAGAGCAAGGAGAAGCACGACATCCGGGCCGAGTTGGCCTCAGCTATTGTGGGAAGCGGATTCGGCCTGTTGGAGATGAAACCGGTCGGGATGAGCCTGGAGGAGATTTTCCTCCAGTTGACCGAAGAGGAGGGAAACTAATGGGTAATTTTGGCGCCATACTCCAGAGAGAATTGAAGAGCTATCTCGTCTCGCCGATCGCGTACGTGGTGGGCGCGGTGTTTCTTCTCGTGTCGGGTTTTTTCTTCCGCAATATGGTGATGCAGTTCAACATGTACTGCATGACCTACATCCAGCAGGCGCAGCGGTACGGGGGACAACTGCCTCAACTCAATCTCAACGAGATCGTGGTGAACGGGTTTTTTGGTCTGATGAGTTTTATCTCCCTGTTCATCGTGCCGCTTCTCACGATGCGGCTGATTGCGGAGGAGAAGAAATCGGGCACGATCGAGCTTTTGATGACCTCCCCGATTTCCAACGTGCAGATGATCCTTGGGAAGTTCGTTTCGTGCTTCCTCCTCTATACCATCATCGTCGGACTGAGCGGGTTCTTCATGCTCCTCTTAGAAATCTATGGCAGTCCGGACTGGGGCCCGATTTTTTCGGCGTACGTGGGTATCCTGCTGATGGGCGGTGCGTTCGTGGCCGTGGGCGTGTTCGCCTCCTCGCTCACGGAAAACCAGATCGTGGCGGCCGTCCTGTCCTTCGCCGCGCTTTTAATCTTTTGGGTCATCGGCTGGTCGGCCAACTTTGCCGGGCCCACGATGGGGAAGGTGCTGACGTATCTTTCCCTCATCGAGCACATCGGTGATTTTCAGAAGGGCATTGTTGATTCCAAAGACGTGATTTTCTATTTGAGCTTTATGTTTTTCAGTTTATTTCTGACGCTGACCGTGATGGAATCGAGAAGATGGCGGAAGTGAAACGTAAAACGTGAAACGTGAGGGGTGCACCACTCACCACTCACCACTCACCACTCACTATACTTTGCGTTCTTTGCGTCTTTGCGGTGCGAATTCTATGGAGGAACTATGAAGGCATTATGGAGCAAGCGAAGTTTGAAATACGGCTCGAATACGTTTTTGCTGATCGTAATTGTGCTGGCGGTGGTGGCGATGGTCAATTTTGTTTCGACGAAGCACCATCACCGGTTCGACGTGACGAAGGGGGAGCTGTACAGTCTGGCGGATCAGACCGTCCAGGTGCTGAAGAACCTGAAGAAGGATGTGAAGGTCATCGCGTTTTATCGGGAGGGAAGCGGGCAGGAACTGCGGGACCGGCTTCAGGAGTATGATTATCGGTCGGACCAATTTTCGTTCGAGTTCGTGGATCCGGACAAAAATCCTGAGAAGGCGAAGCTGTACGGGATTCGGAGCTATCAAACGATTGTGGTGCAAAGCGGGACGATGGAGGAGAAAATCCGCGAGGATACGGAGAAGGAGTTGACCAACGCGATCCTCAAGGTTACGCGCGAGGGCAATAAGGTCATCTATTTCGCGGAGGGACACGGCGAGAACAGGACGGACGATTCGGGAAAGGAAGGATACAGCTACGTCAAGAAAGGGCTGGAGGAGGCGAACTACGACGTGAAGACGGTGCTTCTTGCGCAGGTGGGCAACGTGCCGGAGGACTGTGCGATTCTCGTAGTGTCCGGTGCGCAGAGGGGCTTTTTCTCTAATGAAATTGATGCAATCCGAACCTATATTGAGCAGAACGGGGATGTTTTTTTCCTGTTCGATCCCGGAGTGGATACCGGTCTGGAGGACATGCTGAAGGCGTGGGGCGTCTCGGTGGGACGCGACGTGGTCGTGGATGTGAGCGGCATCGGACGGATGTTCGGCATCGGAGGCGTTGGAACGCCCATCGCCGGGGAGTACGGCGCGCATCCGATCACGGAGAAACACAAGGGGACGATGACTTTTTATCCGCTGGCCCGGTCCGTGTCCTTTGACGCAGGAGGACGAACGGATGTGACCGGAACCGAGT
>JAUWMS010000107.1 GCA_030613045.1 Candidatus Latescibacterota bacterium
CAAGCCACGTCTCCCCCTCGTCGCGGCTGAACATGCAGTCCAACCAGCGGGCCGCATACGAGCCATGCAGGGAGAGGAGCGTGCCATCGCGGAGGGCGATCAAACCCGGCTCTATCATACGCACGCCCAGGCTGACCGGCGAAGTCCACGTCCGTCCGCCATCGTCCGACCAGCACACATCCGCCTCAGGGCGGGTCACCAAAACGATCCGGCCGCTTTCAAGCTGAGCGATACTGCCTTCGCTCATCTCGTGATTCGAGCCGATCACGGCCATTCGTTCCCACGTGTCGCCGCGATCCACGGTTCGGAAGATGCCGCATTCGCTGCCCGTCTCGTGATCCGAGATCCGACCATATACACAGATCATCGCCGAGCCATCCCGGAGCGTGATGATCGGACCATCCGTGCTTCCGGGAAGCGGCTCGCAGACCTGCTCCCAAGTCTGTCCGCCATCGGTGGAACGGATGATCATCGTGCCGCCGCCCGGATACAGGAAAAAGCTGCACAGCACCGTGCCGTCCGACAACTCGCAAAAATTCGGATGCCGGTCATCCAGAGGGCTGTCCCACAGCGTCTCCGGTTTGCTCCAGATCATCGCCTCGTCGGTCGAACGCGAGATCATCGCGCGTCCGCCTCTCGGCGCATCCATATCGGCGGGGAATCCAATCTTTTCCCATTCGCCGATCATATCGGGATCCAGCGTCAGCGGCGTCGGAGGAGAGGCGTGCCAGTATCCGGCGCTGAAGCCCAAAAGCCATGCCCCGTTGCGAAGACGGATCACCGACTCCCAACCCACAAACCCGGTATACCCGGGAAACGGATCGGGCTGATTGATGCCCGGGCCGACGAGCATCCTCCGACACGTGCGGAAATTCCCCACGATTTTCGGGCTTTCAACCACTTTGCATTCGGGATGGTTTCCATCTTTTTCAAGCATGATTGTCCCTCCGTTGGATGTAACGCTCTTCGTTCTTCACGCTCTACGTTTCACGTTTCACAGCGTACCGAGTACCGTACAGACTCGTCTTCCCACTCACCACTCACCTAAGCCGTCCACCAACGGCCTGAGCTTCCGGGCCAGGTTCTCGCCCATCTGAATCATCCCGTTATCCGCCGGATGTATCAAGTCGGGAGTGAGTCCTCCCATATCGCTGAGGATCTCCGGTCCCTCGAACAAATAAGCGTTTGGATACGGACACGCCGCGACCGCGTCCCGCAGGCTCTGGCGACGACCCGCTGCGTGTATCTTGCTATCCTCGGTCTCGAGGTCCGCGTAATAGGGATAAAGCGTGATGCACGCCACGGGACGATGGGTGTCGGCCCCGGCTACGGCGTTCACCATGTAGGATACACGTTCGGAGAAGTCTTCGCGGGAAAATCCGCCCATATTGACGGAAAGGGCAAGCGTGGCAATATCCCAGTCGTCGCGGGATGCGATATAGTCGGCCAGTTCGTGCTCGCAGTGGGCCGAGCCGCCCACGCCGAGATTGATAAGATCCGCGCCGAGCCGCCGCGCGGTCTGGCTGACATAAGCAAGATGCGGGCCCGTCGCGGCCCCTCCATGCGTAATCGAAGTGCCGTAGGCGAGATAACGCAGCTTGGGCAGTTCTTCCGCCCTCGGAGGCCGGATGCCATCCTGTTCGATCCCGTGAAAATAGAGCGCATCTCCCGCTAACATAACTCGAAACACATCCGGAGCGAACGGCATATCCTGAGGGAGTGATGCGCCCAATTGCTGCAATCGCTCCGGCGTGGTGATCTCGATGGTCTGCGTCTTTTCTGTGATGCTGAAACGCTGATCGCTCTGGAAGACGCCGTGGAAAACGACCGCATCCGTCCATCCCTCAGACGATACGGTCAGCCGCACGGTGGGGCGTTCGCTCACAAAGCGTATTTCCGCGCAGGCGGGACTCAACATGCGCATCTGTGCTCCCTCATTGAGCTTCGTGCGCACGGTTTCCGGCACGCGCTGCAGACGCACGCCGTCCGATTCCGGCATCTTTCGGACTTCCTCGATATTGTGAAGTTCTACATTTTGATAGATCACGCTGTTCTCCTTTTGTATGAATTGTTCGCACAAATATCCTTCTAAGTAAACGGACAAAACTAAACGACAATTTTACCGCAGAGCACGCGGGGGACGCAGAGAAATTCCCCGTAAAAGTGGAAAAGTGGGAGGTCTCACTTTCTCACTTTCTCACTTTCTTCCCTCCGCGAACTCCGCGGACACTGCGGTGAGCATAAGAAAACAATTTTGTCCGGGCACTTACAGCTCCACCACCACCGGTCCGAATCCGTCGTCCGCCAAGGCGCCAATGTTCGCGTCGTAGAACTCGATGCGACCGGGGATCACCTGGATCGGGACGAAATCGGAAGCCATCGGCCCGTCGTAGTATTTCGCCCATTCCTCCCGCCAGATGAAGCGCCGCGCCTCTTCGTCCGTTCTGATCTTGGCCGTTCCCATGATGCAAATGTATCCGGCCACACCCGGCGGCTGATACATGATGCAGACGCTGGGATGCGCCTCGATCTCAGCGATCTTCCGCGTGTGGACGTTCGTGGCGAACCAGAACGTGAACCCTTCGTAAGGGTTGTGATCTTCCAGCACACGAGCGCGCGGGAATCCTTCGCGATCCACCGTGATGAGCGTCCCCGTGCATGCCTGTATCGCTTCCGTCACCCGCTCGATGAGTTCCTCTTTTGTGAATGTCTTCATGGCGATCTCCTCTGTTTTCGGTGCTTTTTGGTCCCGGAAAATCAGGGGCCGGTGTTCCGTTGACGCTGATAGCTCAGCCTCCTGCAAAAGTCGTAAAGGTGCAGTTATTTCGAAAAGGTTAGTAGGTCTAGCCGTTCTTGTCTGACCTGGATAACCATAAAGCTGAACAGACAAGAATGTCTGTTCTACCAATCTCTTGCAAAAAGCCTCAACTGATCGCTCAAAATCAGCGCCACCCATCCAACCATTCAAATACACACACGGCTCCCCCCCTGTTCCTCGGATTCAAACTGATCGAGGATCAATCTCAGATGATGCTCCAGAAGCCCCCGCACCGTCTCGGCATCCCGGCGTCTGAACGCCTCGGCGATCCGCTGATGTTCTGAGGCATCCCGGTCATTTATCAGACCATAATTGAAAATCCGGCTTGATGTTTCGGAGAAATAGCGCGACACCACCACGTGCATCCGGGAAAGCAACTGGCTGCCCGTGGCCTCTAAAATCAAGCTGTGAAATTGCTCTTCCAACGGATCGGTTTCCTCCTCTTTTCCCTGTCGAACCATCTCCGTCATCCGGTCTGCAAGCGCGGCCATCCGATCGATCTGTTTGTCGGAAGCATTTTGAACGGCGAGATTCACCGCTCCGATTTCCAACGCATAGCGCAGCTTCGACAACTCATATAGATTGGCGCTCTCCCCCGATAGAAAAAGCGGAAGCCCTTGCTCAAACAGGCGGATGGGATCGGTCTGCCCGACCACAAGTCCGACGCGCTGCCTGCTCCGAACGATCCCAAGTGCTCGAAGGCGGCCAATGGCCTCGCGCACGATGTTTCTGGAAACGCCGAACTCCTCAGCCAACCCAAGCTCTGTGCCCAAAGCGTCTCCGGGCTGCAATTTCCTTCGGCTGATTCGTTGATGGATACGCTTGGCTATCTGTGATGCCAAGGTTTGGCGCGTCGGTTGTGCCATGGCTGGAACTCCCTTTGGAAAATTTCACGGCAAATTGTAGGACAATATTGCAATTTTGGCGGAAAGATAAGGCATTGCATTCAAAATGTCAATAGTTTTTTGAGGGGGAAAAGCCATTTTTTTGAGACAAATTTCGCCTTACCTCTGCTCAGAATTTTACGCTCCGCTCAGTGTTTTTTCAAGGCTCGGATGACGGGCGGTGCCGTGCGCATCCGAGACGGGCAAAGAGAAGCTTTTCCTTCAGCAAAGACAAGCTTTGCCCTTAGCAATTCAATCCGTCAAATCTCAATTGACAGAACACACTACAGTGTGCTCTATGATCGGTCGAAGCAGGAAAACAATCCGCCCGAAGCATCTATTCTTTTGCGGGAGACTTCGTCAAAATGCGCAAGATGGTGTTGGTGCGATAATCCGTAGTGGCGAATCTTGGTTTCGCCCTGATTCGCTCAAAAAGGGCGATCACAAGGATCGCCCCTACCCAGCTTTTTGAACCGAACAATGCCTGCATAAAAAAAGCGGTCTGAACATTTAAGTTCAGGCCGCTTTCTTTTCTCTGGACCTCCCCCAGGTTCCAAAACCTGCGGGAGGCTGCTCATCTTCTCAATCCCCATCCGCAACCTCCGTAAGCACCGCCAGCTTCACGGCCCGGACTTTCCGATACACCTCCTCCGGCTTTCTCCGAACACCATCCACCGTCAGCAAATCGCGCTCGACGGAAATCCCGAACAGCCGCTCGTTCTCCTCCAAGTACGGCAGGATAAGTTCCCAGTCCTTTCGGGTCAAGGGAGTAAATTCGCCTCCGTTAAGTTGCGCCTCGACCACCCGTTCGTGCGGATCCCGGAGGTAAATCGCGCCGCCGGAGGCCAGGGAGAACAGATTGCCTCCCGGATACGGCGTGGGCAGCTCCCGGATCCGTCCCTCCTCGTCGAACGTCATGCCGTTGAGCACCACGAATCCGCCGCCGTTCAGCGGATCGCCCGCCATAAACGACTCCGCGAGATAGTCCAGACACGTCCCGTTGATGACCACCCTCGGCCGTCCCACTGCGTTGATCAAAGGTCTCCCGGCGGCATTCCCCTGCACATAGACCTCGCCGCCCTTTGCGCCGTACATAAACGTCTGCCCCACGTCACCGTGGACGACGAGCTTGCCCGTCTTCATAATCTGTCCGAGTTGATCCTGCGCGTCGCCGTGCACGTGAAGCTCCAACCCGTCTATCCCGGAAGCGAGATAATCCCCCGAACTCCCATACACGTCAATCCGCACGTCCTGCGTATCCGGCCCCAATCCGCACCCGCAGAACCGTTGGCCCTTATAGCCATACGCGATAAACCGCCGCCAGCCCGCACGATAGGCTTTACAGATCCACCGGGAGTCGCAATCCTCTCCTTCGGGTGGGAAATTTTCTGCGTTGATAATCAAAACTGTCTCAAGAGACGAGGGCTGAGGATTTGAAGGAGAGATTTCGGATTGCGGATTGCGGATTGCGGATTGCCCCTCCCCACCCTCATCCGCCGTAATTCGCATAAGCTCCCTGCGTTCCCAATCCACGAAGCGGTAGCGTCCGTTTCCGTCCGCTCCCGGAACCGGCGTCGCCGCGAAAATCCGGTACAACTCCTCCCGAAGAATCCGCAGCACCGAACTCCGCTTCTTCGTCCCCGTATCATATCGCCGATCCAAAAGCTCCGTCAATCCCTCGATGACCTGCGCCTTCTTCGCATCGTCCTCCGAGGCCAACTGGGCCATTTCCTGACACCAGGAACGAAGGGTGTCGTAATTCCAATCGAAGATCTGATTTCTCACCGCGGAGCACGCAGAGAGCGCAGAGAATTCCTGAGCGCTTGCCTCGGAGGCTCGTTTTGAGGGGGCAACTTCAGAACCTGGCTTTATGGTTTTCTCCGCGTCTTCAGCGTGCTCTGCGGTAAAATGAATCGGAGCGGTCATATCGCAATGCGTCTGTCCCTCACGCGTGGAGATGACGTTTCCGAATTTGTCCGTGCACACGAGTTGCTTCTCCCCGTTGCCATTGTCCTCAATCGTGAACATGAACGCGCCGCCGTCCGTGTGGCTGCCTCCGCGCGCATTCCAGTATTTGTCCGCAATGGGGCAAAATCGTTTGTCCTCCTCGGAGAGACTGTGCAGCGTCGCGTCAATGGCCTGCTTCTCCGAACAGACCAGCCCGATTGAAACCTCGCCTTCGGAAAGTGCAAACACCTGGGGACGCAGCTTCGCGGTATCCGTGATACCCAAAAGCTGAAATCTTTTCTCGTAGGGCTCGTTCCGCGCGATGATGAAAAACCACGGCCCGTCCGGCGAACCGTGAATATGCGCCGCCTGGATCGCGCGATAGATGCGCTGTTTTTCCGGGGGGAGCCGGTCGAAGTCCAGCTCCATCGTGGGCGCCAACGCCTCGATGATATATTCCAATGGATATTGATACACGCGATTCCAGAGATCAAAAAGAAGAATGGAGACCTCCGTATCCGTCAGAAACTGGGGATAGATGTTCCGCTGTCTCAGATACTCGCTCACGGAATGATAATTGGCAAAATCCCCGTTGTGCACGAGCGCCTCGTCCATCCCGATGAACGGCTGCGCGCCCCCCGGATGCCACACCCGTCCCTTCGTCGGATACCGCTGATGCGCGATCCACACGTGCGCCCGAAAATCCTCCAACTGATAATACCGCACGATCTTTTCCGCGTATCCCACGATCTTCAGGATCATCATGTTCCGGCCGTGCGACAACACGAACGCCTTCTTCTCTCCGAGGGACGCATAAAACTTTTGGTTCAAGCGGAAGGTATTTTGATAGACGAACTCGTCCTCCGCCCGCTGGAGATCCATCTCCAGCAATCCGTTTTTCTCAACAAACGCGCGGAGCACCTCCGGCTTCACCCGCACAAAATAGCGCCACACGTCCGGCGGCTTCGTGTCCAATCCCTCGACTTCGCGAAAATCCGCCACCGTCGGAAGGCGCTCTGATTTATCCACCCGGAAAAATGGCAAGATGCATGCCTGTTCCACTGCGTCCCGCGCCTCCGGGTCGAGGAGCGCAATTTGAAAGAGATAGTCCGTCTCCAGAATTTCGCGGGAAACGCCCAACGCATCCGGCTCGAATCCCACGGCCGCAATGCCGCCTCCCTTGCCATTGCCCCGATTATGCATCTGGACGGACGGCTCAAAAATGTGCTGCCCGCGTACCGGAATGCTGCACGCAAAGCCCGTGACGCCGCAGCCGCCCTCTTCCGCTTCTTTGCGAGTGGGTAGTGGAGGGAGTCCTTTGATGAGTTTCGCTCTGGATTGGAGGATGTGTTCGGAATGTGTCATGGTGTTGTTCCTGTATAGGATCGGTGATTATACTCTGAACGGTCACAACTTGCGCTTTCATTGGTGACGCAGAGCGTCAAATCTGCATTCCCACGCAGGAGCGTGGGAACGAGATGATTATTTGATTGTCTTCAAGTTGCGTTCATGACAACAGGCCCGAGAACTCCAATGTTTTGTCCGACCAGCTTTTTGCCTGTGTCGAAAGCAGTATCTGCTGGGTTCTGTCGCTGGCGGCCGTTCCCCATATTTTTTGCCAAAGCACAATGAGACGCTGTATTTGCACCAGTTCGGCGGCAGTTTCAGGGTCGGCGTCCGCCGCGGTCCATTCAATCAAATGCTTGGCTTCATCCAGCAAGTCAGCGACCACGGCAGGGGATTCTGAGGTACGCGCACTGGATGAGATTCTGCTTAGTGTGGCGGAGAGACCGCCGAGACGGACCGGCAAGGGGTCACTCAAAAATCGC
>JAUWMS010000147.1 GCA_030613045.1 Candidatus Latescibacterota bacterium
GCTCGCTAAATCGGAAATGTTCTTCAACGTTGACCGAATAACTTATGTAGGTTCCTTTTCTGAGTGCTGATGACGGTTCGTAATCTGTTCATCGGTCTTCGGAAGGGGGCCTCACACGCACAGACCTGTAAAGGAGGTGACCTTATGTCTAAGTGCTATCAGTGGTTGAGCTTGGTGTTTAGCCTCGTCCTCATGATGAGCGGAACGGCGCAAGTTTGATGTCAAAGATGGATCTCTGTGGGAGAGCAAAGAGAGTGTTGCTTACGACAGTCGGCGCGTTGCCTATACTTCGTATAAACAGCGCGCCTTGCCTTTTGTTGAAAACGGTCACCTTTTTTCTTGCGAACGTGGATAAAATATGTTATCATTAGCGAGGTTTTAATATGAGGAGGGATGCACCGAACATTATGCTGAGCAGACGAATCTTACCTTTTATCGCCGTTTTTCTTCTGATGTGTGGGGACAAGGCAACCGATCTTGACCAAACGCTGATCTGTGGGATCCAGGGCGATCCGGTCTCCTTGGATCCCGCCAAAACAACCGAGGATATATCCGCACGCATCTTTTGTAATCTCTACGATCCGCTGGTGAGATTCAAAGAGGGAAGCACGGAGATCGAGCCGACTTTGGCTCGGACTTGGGAGGTGACCGGGAACGGAAAGATATGGACGTTTCACCTTCGGGAAGGGGTCACTTTTCACGATGGAACGCCCTTTGATGCGGAGGCGGTCAAAGTTTCCTTTGACCGCCAGATCAATCCCGAAAGCCCCTATTATTCCGAAGATTCTCCAAATGTGTTCAAGAATTCTGCCTTCAATATGATCTCCGAAATTCGCGTCGTGGATCGTTTCACCGTACAGTTTCTCTTGAAACACCCCTTTGCTCCGATGCTTCGCACGTTGGCTACGTTCTATGGATCGTCCATTGTCAGTCCCGCAGCCTTGAAAGAATACGGGAATTCATTCGGGCGCCATCCCGTGGGCGCAGGTCCGTTCAAACTTAAAAGTTGGGAACAAGGTAAAGAAGTTGTTTTAGAGAAAAATAAGGAGTATTGGGGAGGTGCTCCGAAACTGAAAGAGGTCATCTACCAGGTCATCCCGGAATCGTCCGACATGGTGAATGCCCTTTTAGAAGGTTCTATTGACGTGATTTCGGAAGTTAGCCCGACGTATTTGGAAAGATTATATTTTAATCCAAGAATAACCATATTGAAAGGGAATGGAATACTCGTATTCATGTTGGGGTTCAACTGTCGGAAGCCGCCATACACCGATGAAAGGATCCGAAGAGCGGTGGCGGCGGCATTGGACAGAAAAAGGATCGTGCATTCGCTGCTTCGGGGGAAAGGAACTCCTGCCTATTCTCCTTTACCTCCGGGAATCTTTGGGCACGACGAGACCATTCGTCAGATCTCCTACGATACTCAACGTGCGAAAGTACTGTTAAAAGAAGCGGGGTATCCCGACGGATTCAAGACGAAGTTGTTTTACTTTCAGCCTAGCCCGTCCAGAGCAGGGGTATTCCCCCTGACCATCCAATCCTATCTGAGCAAAGTGGGCATTGACGTGGATATCGTCTATTTCGACTCTTGGGATCAATACGAGGCAGCTATTGTGAGAGGGGAGGAAGCATTGTTTGGGTATGGCTGGTTGGGAGACAATGGCGACCCGGACAGTTTCCTCTATTTTCTCTTCCATTCCCGTGCTAGGGGGTCCTCCGGCAATTTGTTCAATTACCGAAACGCCCGCGTGGACGCGCTCTTGGAAGAAGCCAGACAATGTATGGAGGAATCGAAACGGCTTCGGCTCTATCGGGAGGTGCAGGAGATCGTGGTCCGGGAGACCCCATGCGTATTTTTAAGTTACACCGGCCGGATGTACGCCGTTCGGCAGCGGGTCCAACATTTTACAGTCAGCCCTTTCAGGACGGAGCGATTGGAAAACGTCTTCCTGCTATCCTCGTCCGATCTGAAAATTTCCGGGGGCGACGACGATGCGTATCAAGCTTCCTATTAAGTTGTATAAACGTCTGAAGTTCCAGGCCAAATTCTCTATTCTCATCACGTTTCTGGTGATCCTGACCGTCGCCTCGGTAGTGGCGGTGGTCAGCGTGTTTCAGCGGCGCGCGATCCTGGAGGAGGTACGGAAGAAGGCATTTGGCCTCACCTCGGTGCTGGCTCACAGCAGTGTGCAGGCGGTATTGACCGACGATTACTTGTTCCTTCAGGAGCTCATTGACAGCATCACCGACAAGGCGGATGTGGTCTATGCGATGATCCTGGACCAGACGGGCCGGGTGATCGTCCACAGCGATACGCAGGATCGGGGAAAACGTTACGCCGATCAAAGAGCGGCGAACGCCGTAAAAAGTCCGAGACCGCTGCTCCAGTCCTTTCGATCTTCGCCCGGGACCGATCAGGATAACCATCAGGAAGAGCGCATGTGGGATCTGTCCGTGCCCGTTTTGATGATGCCCGGACTGCAGAAGGTCGCCACGGCGCGGATCGGGTTTTCCCTGGAAAGCGCGTACGCCGAGGTCGCCCGGACGCGGAACCGAATTTTGCTGATCGGCTTCACCGCCGCGCTATTGGGCATCGTGTTCGCGTGGTTTCTGGCCCGCGCGGTCACCCAACCCCTTCATGTTCTGGTCGCGGCCTCCCGCAGGATCGGAGCGGGCGAACTGACCCATCGCGTCCACGTGGATGGCCAGGACGAAATCGGGGAATTGGCCTCCGCATTCAACCGGATGAGCGCGGAGCTTCAAAAACGCAAGGAGGAGTTGGATCGCAAAATCCACCAGTTGGCGCGCCTGACGAATTACAACGAAAGCATCCTCCAGTCTATGAACAGCGGCGTCATCACCGTAAATCCCGAGGGGCGGATCGTAGCGTTCAATGAGAGCGCCGAACGGATTACCGGCCTGAGGGCGCATTCGGCCAGAGGATGCCTCTTCAAAGCCTATCTCGCTCCCTATACCCCGTTGAACACCGCCATCGAAGAGGCCCTTTCTTCCGGGCGGATCCGGACCGACAGCGAGACGGCGCTTCTCCGGGACGAGATCGGAGAGCATTATTTACGCTTCAGCACACGGCTCTTGAACCACACGAATGGAAGCGGAAGCGGCGGCGTGCTGCTTCTCTTTACGGATATTACGCGATTGAAGCACGTGGAGGAGGAGATCCGCCGTGCGGAGAAGATGGCGGCCCTCGGAGCCACGGCAGCCTCCATCGCCCATGAGATCAAGACCCCGTTGACCTCGGTCCGCACCTTTACCGAGCTTTTGCCGAGAAAATTTGCCAGTCCTGAATTCAGGACACGCTTTGTCAACACTGTTCTTCCTCAGGTGGACCGGCTTTCCGTGTTCGTGGACGATCTGTTGGATTTCGGCCGGATTCACAAGCCGCGTCTGCGCCCGACCGAGGTCAACGCGGTTGTGGACGAGGCCTTTATCCTCCTCCACGAATTTTCCCGGGAGCATGATGTACACGTGCATCAAAATTTGGCTTCCCTTCCATCCATTCCGGCGGATTCGGAGCAATTGGGTCAGGTGGTTTTGAATATCCTGCGAAATGCCGTGGAAGCCACGCCCCAGGGCGGAACGATCGAAGTGGGCACGCGGATCGCAGCAAATGACCCGGAAGAGGGCGAAGTGATCCAGATCATCATCTCGGATACCGGATGCGGCATCCCCGAATCGAATCTGAGCCATTTGTTCGAGCCCTTTTTTTCCACCAAGCCCAAAGGCAGTGGCTTGGGTCTGGCCATCAGCTACAACATCGTAAGAGATCACGGAGGCACGATCCAAGTGGAAAGTCAGGAGGGAAAAGGCACGACGTTTACCATCCTCCTGCGTGCAGAGCAGCCGGATCGTTCTTTGTCTTTGGTGAGTGACGCATGCTAAGATGCTGCCGGGGAAGGCTGTTTTTCCAAAAAACGGAAGGCAGATATTGAAGTTAAGTGTGTCATAAAAAACAAGTTTTTCGACAGAATCTCCTGAGGAGAGTATGAAGCCTGCAATTCTAACCGTAGATGATGAACCCAGCGTGTTGGAGTCGTTCTGCGTGGCCTTGGAGGACGACTATCGCATTATCCCCGCATCCGATGGGAAGGCGGGGCTGGAAGCGCTGGAGGCCAATAACATAGACTTAGTGCTTCTGGATATTATGATGCCAAAAATGGACGGCATCGAGACGTTAAGGAGGATGAAAAAAGCGGACCCGGATGTGGATGTAATCATGGTGACGGTGAAGAAGGATGTGGAGAGCGTGGTCACGTGTATGAAGCTGGGTGCCCGGGACTATATTTCCAAGCCTTTCCAGATCGAGGAACTGATCCACACGATCGAGCGGGAATTGGAGGCCGGAACCCTGCGGAAGGAGAACCGTTTTTTGCGCTCTGAAATTCGGGGGCGATCCAGAGAAGGTCATATTGTATCCCGATCGAATTGCATGCAGCACATTTCAGACACCATCGCCAAGGTGGCGCCCCAGGATTCCACGGTGCTCATTACCGGAGAGACCGGAACGGGCAAGGAATTGGTCGCTTTGGAGATTTATCGCCGGAGTCACAGAAACACCCGCCCCTTATGTATCGTCAACTGCGCGGCCATTCCCTCCGAACTGATCGAGAGCGAGCTGTTCGGGCATGAGCGGGGCGCGTTCACTTCCGCGTACAGGAAGGCTATCGGTAAATTCGAGATGGCCGATGGCGGCACGATCCTCTTGGACGAAATAACGGCACTGCCCATCGAGGCCCAGAGCAGACTGCTCAGGGTTCTTCAGGAACACACCATCCAGCGGGTGGGCGGAAGAAAGGCTATTCCGGTGGATGTGCGCGTCATCGCCATTGCCAATAGTGCGCTCAAAACAGCCGTATCTCAGTCCCGCTTTCGGGAGGACCTCTATTACCGGCTGAACGTGCTTCCCATCGAGGTGCCTCCGTTGCGGGAACGGAAGGAAGACATCCCCCTTTTGGTGAATCACTTCCTCGACCGGTTCAACAAAAAAACCGGGAAACATATAGAAGCCCTTAGCCCGGAGGCGTTGAAATGCTTTGTGGCGTATGATTGGCCGGGCAATGTCCGGGAGCTTGAAAACTTGCTGGAACGCCTCGTGGTGCTTGCGGAGCATAAACTGATCTCTCAGGAGAGCCTTCCTGTAGATATCCTGAGCGAAGAAGCCTTCCGCAGTCTGGGGCCCTTAAAGGAGGCCGTCCACGAATTCGAGCAGCGTTACATAGGAGCGGTTTTGGAGAAGGCCCGAGGCAATCGATCCATGACGGCCGACCTGTTGGGCATCCATCGTTCCACGCTCACACTCAAAATACAGCAGTTGGGTCTGAGAGAGCCAAATCCGTGATTTTATGGCCTGAATTATTCATGAATTCGGGAAGAAGTCCCATTTGCTATTGTTCAACAATACATTACGGAGTTGCGTCCTCAAGGCTAAGTTCTCAGAAAGGCTTAGGCAAAGCCCGGAACCAAGCGTAGATCCGGAGACTCGTGAATAATTCAGGCTGGCAAGACGATTTTTCATGTCGGATTTTTTCGACATGGTATAACTCCTTTTATATTGTTATGTTATAGCCGGTTTTTTCTCATTTCCTCACATGCGTGTCGAATTTTTTCGACATCGCCGTAACCTATTCTGCGAAATGGTATTACAACTATTTTTTTTCGTTTTTCTCCGTGCATGTCGGATTTTTTCGACATTTTCTCTTGTCTGATCGGATGCGGAGGGATCAGCCCTTTCTGTATTAACCCTTATAATATCAGACTGTTATGGTCGGTATATGCCAGGCTTTCAGAGTCTGGCATATTTTTTGCTATAGTTTGCTATAGTATGTAGAACCCCTTTGATCCTGATTTGGGGACGTGTATTCACTGCCCATTTTTTGACGGGGATTTCGCTTCCTGTCACCATCTCACTCGGATGCTCGCCACAGAATCCTTCGGAAGTCCACAGACATCCTCCGTGGTGCTCTTTTTCTCTTCAGAAAGGAACGCAGAACTTATGAAGCAGACGAAACCCACCGTGCTTATCGTAGATGATGAGGCGGCTATTCTCGAGGCGTTTCACGTGATCCTGGAAGACGGCTTCGACGTGCTGTCGGCGGACAATGGTTCGGAGGCGATGGCCCTCATCGAGAAGGAGACCCCTGCGCTCGTTTTCCTAGATATGCGCATCCCTGGAACCAGCGGGATAGATATCCTCCTGGAGATCAAGAAGCGGGAACCCAAGATCAAAGTCATTATGGAGACCGGATATCCGGACTTAGACCTGGCGCTTCGGAGCATCGAATTGGGCGCCAGCGAATACATCACCAAGCCTTTCGGCATACAGGAAGTGCAAAACACCCTGAAAAGCGTTCTCAAGCTCAAAGAAGCTCCGCCAAGCCGGGAAAGATTGGCTGCCCGGTGGCTTACGAAACGAAGAGCAACGTTCGGCAGAGCCTTTTCTTCGGCAAGCGCAGGAGCGTATGCGTTCTCTTGAGGGCGTGGAGGAGTTCGGGCCCGGGGCGCGCCCGAACGACGGAATTCAGGAAACGGAAAAGGAATGGACAAAAATCACCC
>JAUWMS010000008.1 GCA_030613045.1 Candidatus Latescibacterota bacterium
GGCTTTTTCCAGAAGAACCTGCTGAAGAGGACCAATAATATAGGGAGGACCGTAACCCGTTCGGCACTGGTCCACTCTGATCCGCAACGCGTCATCCACCATAATATATTCGTCGTCCACCGATATGTTTACCGCCAACACAGGAACTTCCTCCGCGATGGACTCCGGCAATGTATATCCCTCCGGAATGCTGATCAGTTTCCCTGTGGCCGAATAGCTCTTAAGCAGGAAGACCAGAATAATGGTGAACATGTCCATCATGGAGGTCAAATTCAACGTTTCACCGGAAGACGGTTTGGCCCTGTGTTTTTTCGACCACGATACCTTAGGCATTGACCTCCTCCTTTATTGGACTTGAACTTTCCCCGGAGAGAGCAGGATTCCCGGAAACAAACTGATCCTGCCCCTCTCCTCATCTTCTCCCCACTTTGCGGCATCCATGACCTGCACAATGACATCGTACTTAATTCCCGGTTCACCCATCACGATTACGTTCCCGGCGTCCACAAAATGAATGCCGGATTTGCCGATCTGCTTCTTGATGCCCATAAGCTTCTCATTGAGCGTCACGTAATCGTACTCCTCGTCCATCAGAGGAACGATCGGCCCATTCGTTTTTTCCCGCCCAAACGCGCTGATGATGTCGAATCCCTGCCTCGTGATGTTCACCGTCAGGCTAAGCTGCTCCTCTTCTTTTTGAACTTCCTCCGTGGCGGTGCCTCCGCCTGCCGCGCCCCCGGTTGGGAGGTTTACTTCATGCAGAGCCAACTTGACGGCTGCGGATTGAGCCAACAGCACGGGGATGAGAATGATCATCAGGTTCATGACGGGAAGCTGATTCAACTCTCCGGGTTGCGACGCCGTTCGCCTTCTGGCCGAAGGTTTGAACGTCAGCGTCAGTTCTTCCCGTTCCTGCTTTTGGGATTTGGATTTCTCCGGCATATCCTCCTCCTTACAGTTCCCGTATGACATTGATCAATCGAACAGACTGCTCGTCCAGATCGTCAACCACTTGCTTCGACTGGCTCAAGATCCACTGATAGGCAAGCACAATCGGGATGGCTACGATGAGACCGAAGATCGTGGTGTTCATAGCCGCCGAGATCCCCGAAGCCAGCGCCTGAGACTGTTGGGCCACGGGAAGCACGGAAATGGCCTTGAAGGTGAACATCAGTCCAAAGATGGTACCCATCAGCCCCGACAACGTGGCGACATTGCTGAAGACAAACAGATAGGGGGTCCGTTTCTCGATCGCCGGGATGATGGACAGGCAGGCCTCATCCATAGCGTACTGCGCTTGCCGCACCCCTCGATCCACCTCGCGAAGGCCGGCTTTGGCCATCGTTGATAAGGCGCCCTCAGGAGCAGAGTCGCACAGGGCGATCGCCTTGTCGAAATCTTTTGCGCGCACGAGCTTGATCAGTTCCGCCATGAACCGGCTCACATTGATTTTCGACTGGATCACAACCACATAGACGCGCTCCGCTAAAATAGCTATCGCAAAAGCGCCGACCACTACGATGAGCCACATAAATACAAATCCAGGCTGACTTGTGCCGAATTCGTTGAAGAATTCACCGACGACCGACTTGACAATCGCCATTTTATCCATGACTGCTCCTTTCCCACTATAGGGGTGTGCCGGGCGTTCTACAAAACCTATCTCACAGAACAACTGTCGAATGTTGTCAAAAAATACGACAAAATGCCCCCTTTGTCAAGGGTTTTTTCCCCTTTCCCGACTGTTTTTACTTTTTTTTCTGGATTTCCCGGTTCTTTACGTCCTGTACGCGCTCCGTTCTCTTCTGCAGCTTACCGCCTTTCGTTTTCCGCACAACGGTTTTCGGCACATGGCCTCTCCCCCAGGCAGAAGCCCCTCTTAACGTCTCCCTGAAGGCTCTCTCCAGTTCTCCTCTCCCCATAGCCGGCTTTCGCCTGGCGGAAAAAAGCTGCACTTGAGGCTTTTGCACCTTCACGTCTATTTTTGTACCTTTCAACCGGATCACACCACCAGCCGACCGCTGCACGACAGACGGAGTAGAAGGTTGCCGTACGACGGATGAAGGGGATTGCCTCTGCCGATCCAGGGAACGTTTGCTCTGTGGGACCAATTGCGCATGCGCAAAAAAGACCCATCCTAAAATAAGCCCCGAAATCAAAACGAGGACGACTTGCTTTTTTTGTGAGGGGGCTTGCATAGAAAACACCTCCTTTTCGAATAAGGGGTTAATTTCCCTTCCGCTCTATGATCCAATTCCACGTATCCAATTGAACTGCAATCCTCTTGATCTCCGCATTTACCCGTCTGAGCGCACGCTTGAGCGCATCAATATCCGTTTGGATGATGGCCGCTTCCATCTGAGCATTCTGCACTGCCATTTTGTGATTGAGAAAGGCTTCCCGTTCGGGCGGCCCCAATGTGACCATAAAAAGGGAGTCCGCGGCACTCAAAAGACTTTCCGTAGTCGCGAGTTGGAGATATTCCTGAGGCACTCCTTCGGACGCTGGTGCTTCTTCCGTTGGGATGAGCATCTCGACGTTCATACGACATAAAAGACCGTATCCTGTGGTATCGGCATCGCTATCCAGATTGTAGGCCGTCACTGCGATGAGATTTTCCCCCTTTGAAAAAGGCACATTTAGATCGGTCAGATCGCGAAGGGTACCCTCCTGAGCGGCCCGCTCGACCGAGAAGTCGTTCACGTACAATAAATATTCGTCGTATGCCCCTGCGGTTATCGTGACCTTCTTGGGGACTTGGGGAAGCGTGAATCGCCTTCGGAAAAATACCGTGTCCGAACCCGAATCCCAGATGTCGCTTCCCGCCAAGTCCTCCAGGTTGGGGATGGTGTTTTCCTCCGGGATCGTTCCCAAAGATGCCGAAGTCCAATGGCCATCGGAGAAATCCAATGAGGTCCATCCCTCCTCTTCTCGGTTGGACACCAGCCAGGTCTCGTCGGTGACCAACTCCAAAGTCTGAAGCGTTCCCTCCATCAGGCATCGTTCGGGATCTATGCGACAGAGTCCATCCTCGCTCTCTTTAGTGTATTGAGCACCACTCTCTCCCCCATAATCCTGCGCTAATTCCAGATTGAGTTCATAGAGGATCGCGGTGTTGTCTATAAAGGCCATGGATAGATCCTCGTAAGCGTAGTGCACATCTTCCACGCCTTCATCGGGCTCCTCCCGGTCGGCAAGCGCCCGATATTTCTGCTCTTTCTCTTTGAGGAACTGCACTAAAACCTCGTACCGAAGCGCCAGGCGATAAACGTGATCCATTTGATCAACCCGGAGAGAATCCAGCGCATCGAAGAGTATGTTCTGATCTTCGGCGTAGGTAAACGTTTCGCGATGATAATCTATAGCCTCCGAGGCATAAGCCGTCAGACTCTCGTAAGCAAAATCCTGAAGAAGATCGTATAGCCCCAGGTAGTCGTTTCCCAGAGCGCTCGTCTCTCCGGATTTGAAGAAGACTTCGCACCGTTTTTCTTTCTCCACAAAATCCGCAGCGATCTCTTCGGAGATCCAATCGTAGATGCGCCCTCTGGTGTCGTAAACCCAGATCAGGTCCCGGGTCACGCTGTCCAGCCATGTCGGCTCGACTTCGATCTCTCGAGCCTGGGTGAGCATCTCTTCGTACACCGGAACGATTTCGTCATATATTTTGGGGAAAAGATTGGTCTCAACAAACCGCTTCTGCAAGGCGAAGCGGTTGGTAGGCATATCCTCAAACATAGGCTTGGCCTTGGGATTCTGCAGGATTTCCTCCCACTTTTCGAGGACGATAAAATCCACAAACGAGGCCACGTAGGCTCTTCGATGTTCCACCTGCAAAGCCAGTTTTCGTTTTGGAATGGAAGTCAAGCGTTCGCTGGATCGCTGCAGCCATTGGGCCACTGTGATGACGGTGTCTGAGGATGCTGCTTTTTCCAAGCTGTCCAAAGGAGCTACAGTTCCCTGTTCTCCCGAAGTGTCCGATGGCCCATATTTCCCGTACTGGTCCATGTTGAGTCTATAGGCTTTGGCGGCTTTATCGAGATAGTCTATAGACGTGTAGTTGACATCTACGCTGAATTGTACTTGCTCCAATGCGGACAGATCGTTCGGCGCTTCCTGAGCCGCGACGGTGTCTGCATAGGCTTCGTACGTACGACCGACTTCGAAAATGGCCTTCACTTCTTTTTCGGGGAGCATGGTTAGGTGTTTTCGGCAGGAGGCGACCCAATCTCCCCCGAGTGTGTCCAAGGCATCCGCGGCTTTTTCGTACCGGGAGATGTTGGTCTGGTATGTCTGTCTCGCTTTTTCCAAAAATTCCAACGCCGCAAAATGGATCTCTTTGGTCCGCTCTGCTTCGATCGCATCAAGCTGTGAAGGGCATGCACGGGCGAGATAGGCATCGGCAAACAACTCGTACGCCCAACCTATCTTATACACGGCTTCCAATTGCTTTTCTGGATCGGGGAAATTGTTTACTCTTCCATAGGATGCCAACACCTCTTTGAGCAACGTGCTCTTCCGGGACACGTCCTCGGCGAGGCTGTCCGGTCGCTCAAATAGGAAGACCTGGTAGGTCTGAAAATCCATTTCGGCAATCCGGTAAGCGGCCTGAAGCGCATAGAAATCGTTTTCCTCTCCGCCTGCGGCTATGATGGCATCGTTGGTTTTGAGCGCCTCATTGAATGCCTCTTTCGCCGAGGAAACCTCCTGTCTTTCGGCGAACAGATCCCCCAGCCTGTATCGCGCCTGCACGGTTCTCGGATCCATAGGATGACGGGCGATAAATTCCTGATACGCCTCCATCGCCTGATCAATCTGATCCATCTTGACGTAAAGCTCGGTGGTCTCGAATTCGTACGCAAGTGCCTCTTCGGTGCCGGCGTATCTTGTCACGTAGAGTTTATTGATCTGGACGGCTTTGTCCCAGTCTTTCAAACGTTCTGTGTAGGCGAAATTGAGACTTTTTAACGAATTTTCGTGATACTCCGATTGCGGGTAGCTTTTTGCCAATTCTTCATACACCTCGGCGGCCAGTTCCCAATTTTGCATTTGCTCGGTATAGATAATAGCTGCGTTGTTCAACGCGTCGTCGGCCAAATCGGCATCGGGATAGATGGCCGCAGACCGGCGATAGGTATTGGCGGCTTCTTCCCACTTCTCGGCACGCATGTACCGGTCGGCTGCATTGAACAAAGCCGCCGCCGCCGCCTCAGGATCCGGTTGTTTCTTGGCGATCCGTTCGTATTCCAGGGCGGCCATCGCGGGATCGGTCTGATCCAGCACCTTGGCCCGTTCGATCATAGCCCCCAAAGCGCGCTCACGCCCGAATTGTTTGAGTTCTTCGGAGACGTTCAACGTCTGAAGCTCCTCCCCCCATCGTTCCACTTCGTCGTATTCTCCCATTTCCCAATGGGTGAGGATCAGGCGTTGGTAAGATTTTTCGCGGTAGGAACTCTGCGGGAACTCTTCGAGGATACGTTGACAGATGGAAGCGACTTTGGCATAATCGCGCACCTTGAAATACACATCCGCCTCGATGTCCAGAATCTGGGAGGTCTGATCGGCCTTGGGAAACAGCTGGACATAATTTTCGCACGCGGTCACCAATTTTACCTGGGCCCCGGAAAGAGGCAACGCAGGAATTTCCCGCCGAGCATGTTGAGTCGTATCCACCCCGGCAGTCTCTTTGTCTGCTGCCGTCGAATCCGTCGAAGGAGATTGCACGGTATCCGAAACGGCAGTCTCGACCGAGGGTTCCGGTGTCGCCGGCGAAGGTGACCGGGTGGTGTCCATAGCCGTGTCCCCGATGAGCGTGTCCGATACAGAACCCGCCGGTTCTTCATCGGGAACTGCTGATTGCGCGGACGAAGAGGGGGGCAAAAAGAGAAAGGCCGTCAATCCTATAATACAAAGGAGACATTCCTCTTTCCTTCGGAGCCGACATCTATCCGTTCTTTTCATAGACACATCCTGTTCCCGGTTCAAAACCCTGAGGGATCCCGTCGTGCTTGGAATTACTGAAGCAACTTTTGAGCAACGACGACCGCCTGGTAAGCGGCCACCTGCCGGTAGGAATCCTGATCATATTCCCGGCTGACTCTCAGATACTCTTCCCAGGCCGCGTCGTAGTTGTGAAGCTCTTTATCGTAGATGGTGGCCAATTTCATGTTGATCTCGTAAGCTTCTTCGCGCTGGGCGTAATGATCCAAATAGCGATTGAATTTGCCTGCTGCTTCCCGAACTTCGGCCAGATTTCCGCCAGCCTGCGTGTATGTGTATTTAGCCGCCTCCAAAAGACAGTATGCCGCCAGGCTGTCGGCTTCCTGTATCCGCTCGGGAGGAAGTTCGGAGGCCTTGGCTTTGGCCCAGGGGGCCGTGCGATTGTATTGAACGAAAAGCGCTTCGTACGCCCGGAACCCTTCTTCCGTTTCTCCCAAGCGCTGAAAATTATCGGCCAACTGTTTTTGCACCCAGGGCGCTCTGACGTAATCGGGAAAGATCTCCAAAAGTCTCTGATAGGCGTGTAAACTGTCCCGGACGAACCGACGGTCCTGGCCGCCGGCCTGGAGATAAATCCCGGCCAATTCCTCAAGGATCTCGGGAGCATAACGTTTCCCTATTTGGGATTTCGCATAGGTCGCCGCCTTCTCCACCGCCTCGGTGGTCGCGGTTTGATCGCCTTCTTCATTTAAGGCGGCGAGTCCCATCTCCCAGAACGACAACGCGATGTATTTCAGGGTCTCCTCCCGGAAGTCCGGGTTGATGGCCAGATACATTTTTTCATCGGAGATATCCTGAACGTTGAACCAATCAATTTCATCTACGAGGAGCGTAAAAAAGCCGATGGCCTCCTGGTACCCTCTGTTATTGAATGCGCACCAGCCCAGACGATAAAGAGCCTCCTGATAACGGGGACTCTGCCAGAAGGGGAGGATTTTTTTGTACACGGCGATAGCCCGTTTGAAGTTCTCGTTCCCCGGCAGGTCGGGCCGTTCGAAATAGTAATCGCCGATCATGGTATAGGCGTCCGGGGTATTGACGGAATCGTTGGGGAATCGTTCCACCAATTCCTGAAAAGTCCGAAGGGCTTGTTCGAATGCCCCCTGCTTGTTGTAGGACCAGCCTATGCTGTACAGGGAATAGGCCGCCGTGTGAGGATCGTTCGATGATTGGGCGATTTCCCGGTAAATCGCTATGGAACGACTAAGGTCCATCTTGGGCTCTTGAGGAAGAAAAGGGATGAGCCCTTGATCGAAACGTTCCTGCTCGGTCATATATCTATCCATCGCCGTATTGTACGCTTCTTCCGCTTGCTCGTAGTATAGCTGTCCCAACTTAAAGCGGGCATCGTTGATCAGTTGGATATCCGCGGAGTCAATCTCCTCTTTTCCATACTTCCGAAGCAGATTTTCAAACAGCGCGATGGTCTGGGAGCGATTCCCTTGAAGGGTTTGTTGCTCCGCCTCCAAGTCCTTTTTCTGGGCTTTAAGACGAGCGATGAATTGGTTCTCCGCCTCTTTGAAGGCGGCAACCTTCGCCTCCAACGCCTCGTATTCCAAGCGCTTTGCCTCCTCAATTTCTTTCTGCAGCGCCTCCATCCGAGCCTGTTTTTCCCCGTCCGTCTGCTTCTGCTGGGCATGAGCCCCGTCCGATACGAGAAACATACTCAGTGCAGCAAGCAGAATAACCCATCCACTCATAGTGATTTTTCTCATACCGCATCACCTCCCTGCCGCTTTTCTGGTACTGCGTTCCAAAAGGCGGTCAATAGCTTCGAGAGATTGATTGATTTCGGCTTTCTTAGTCGTTTCCAAAAAAGCCACGTCCACCAACTCGAATTCACAGTATCTCACCCAGCGCTCCACCGCTTCCAGCACCTCGGCGATTTCCTGTCTGGCCCAATGTCCCCATCCCAACTCGGCATCGTCCTCTCTCAACCCCCAACCGTTTAGAAAATAAAACCCCCCGAGCACCATCTCGGGATCTACCTGGGCCAATACGTCCTCCGAGGCGTCGAGTTGTTTCAGCAGTCTTTCCAAACCGGCAACGTTGACGCGCAGCATCCGCTCGAAGTCGCTATATTTTCCTCCCGATACAGCGCCTCGGATAAATTGCAATTCTGAGATCATCTCTTCCAAGCGGATTCTGTTCTGGATGTACTCGAGATACGTAGCATTCTTTTTTTCTTCCCGGAGGACGAGATCGAACCACTGCCGAGCTTGATCGTAGTTTCCCAACAGCTTGTAATTATGACCGATTAAAGCCCACCCCTCAAAAGATAGATCGCTCCGCGCACCGATGAATAATACCTGACTCGCCGTGGTAATGCTTTCAACGTGTTCCCCTTCGTCCATTTGCGCCCAGCCTATGCCTAATATCGTTCTGGCGTAATTCGGCGAGGAAGGGGAAGCGGTGCTGTAATAATAGATGGCATCCTGCCAGCGTCCCAACTGATAACAAAGCTGGCCTATCGCTAAGGCCACGTCTTCTTTCTCGCTGACGAAATCGTAGATTTTTGTGAGAAACTTGAGGGACGCTTCGGGGCCTTTCTTTCTCTGATAATAACGGGCCTCTAAAAGGAGGGCGCGACTGTAAAGAGGGCTGTCCGGCCCGATTTTTCCAATAGCTTGTCTGGTCTTCTTCCAATCGCCCAGAATCAGATAGACCTCGGCGGCAAGCAAGTCCATTCGGTCGCTGCTCCTCTCCAACGCCTCGTAGCGCTGTACTGAAGCCTCGTAGGCGCTATCCTGAAAATCGAGTTCCATCAAACGGAGGGTCGCGTTCTGTTTCATGGAAATATTCTTCGAGTAGGCCGCTTTCTCATAGGCCTTTCGCGCTTCGCTATAATGCCCCTGAGCATTCAAGTTCTCTCCAAGATAGAACGCCGCTTCGGCATATCCCTGGAGGCTTGACGGATACCTATCCATCATGTCACGCAATTTCTGAGCGGCTAAGTTGTACTGCTGCGCATTGTGAAACGTGATCGCGGCGGTATATGCATTGGTCCACATACGCTCTAACTGGGCAGGAGTGGCCTTATGGATAAGCCGTGCTCTGAGTTTCTGCAGATCTTCCCTGCTCCAAGCCGGAACCCCATTTTTTTGCGGAAGATCGCCGAGCGTTCCCTCCTGTTCTCTAAGGGTTATTTCCGAAACGACCTCATACGCCCCCTGCAAAGCTATAAGCTGGCTTCTGATATCCGTCAGAGAGGCTGTTCCGGTACGCACCAGATCTTCTAAATCCTCCGCCTGGATCATAAAATCGGGCACGAGTCCCGAAGCGTCCCGCCCCTGAGCTTTCAGATTTCCAGCGATCAGCATGACGAGCATCAACAACCATACATTAGCTTTTATTTCTTTGGAAAAACCCATCACGCCTCCCGTTCAACAGATCGCCCAAACTGAAAGTCCCGCAGCAGCCCTCATTGAGGTATCCCATTTGGCGAAAATGACATAGAGCACACAGAGAAAGCAAAAAATCTTCAGGCCTCTCTGAAATTTTCGAGGCTCTGTAGCACCTTGACCGGATAATTCGGCGATACCCCCGAATTCTCTACAAAATAAGGAACAAGGTCGGGAAAATATGTGATCCAGATCACATGTTTTCTTATTAAGTTGAACGAAAAGCCCTCTGGTGAACTCTTCTAACTTAGAGCCTAAATAGGGGCTGTGAGCGTTCCGTCCGAATATCCCCATGTTTTCGGGATTTGCAGCAAAAGCAAGCTTTCAAAAAAACCAACGTCAAAATAACAAAAATATCGCCATTCACCCCGTTAATATAGATCGAGCATTGGGATTTTCCCGTTGAACGTCTAATCGAGATCGCTTCCTTTCATTCGAACGCTCGAAAGGGAAATACCCCTTTTGGTAGCAACTTGTGCTAAGATATAATACTAAACATGATTTGTCAATCCTTTTTTTGGCATGATGGCCATTTTTTTAATGATGGGCACGAACAAAACGCCCCCGCCCACTTTATTTTCGTCGGTCGCCTCTCAAAAAAGTGGTATCCCGCTTCCATCGTCGGTCGTCTCTCTCGGGATAGTCCGTGGTATAATGCAATCCCCGGCTCTCCTTTCGCATCAGAGCGGATCGGATGATCAGTTCCGCGACGGCGACGAGATTGCGCAATTCGATGAGGTCGTTGGTGACTTTGGCGCGACGGTAAAAGGCCTCTACCTCCTCGGAGAGAAGTCGAATACGACGTTGCGCGCGTCTGAGCCGGAAATTGGAGCGCACAATGCCCACGTAATCCCACATCAGACGCTGGATTTCCTCCCGGTCGTGGGACATAATGACCCATTCCTCCGTATTGAACGTACCCTCTTCGTTCCATTCCGGTATATCGGGGAAGGAGGAACGATTGTCACGAAGGGTTTTTACCGCGTCCTGATAAGCCCGTTCGGAGAACACCAGCGCCTCTAACAACGAATTGGATGCCAGACGGTTGGCTCCGTGCACCCCCGTAAAGGCCACCTCGCCGCACGCATACAGCCCCCGGATGGCGGTGCGTCCCAACATATCCGTCTGAACGCCTCCACACATATAATGCGCGGCCGGAACCACCGGGATGGGTTCTTGAGTGAGGTCAATTCCGAGACTCAAGCATTTTTGGAAAATATTTGGAAACCGCGCTTTCGTCTCCTCGGCCTCTTTTCCGGTCACGTCCAGATACACACATGGCTCGCCGCTGCGCTTCATCTCATGGTCAATGGCCCGCGCTACGATGTCCCGTGGGGCCAGCGAAGCCATCTCGTGATGCCGCTCCATGAACGATTCGCCTTTTCGCGTGAGCAGCACGCCTCCGTATCCCCGAACCGCCTCCGAGATCAGGAAAGACTGGCCGTCGGGATGATACAAACTGGTCGGGTGAAACTGCATAAATTCTAAATTTCCAACGGTTCCGCCGGCCCGATATACCATCGCGATCCCGTCTCCGGTGGCGATCTTCGGATTGGTGGTATGCAGATAGACCTGTCCGGCCCCACCCGTGCACAGCAGGATGACCTTAGCTAAAAATTTTTTCACCTGGCCAGTGTCGGGATCGAGCGCGTATGCCCCCCAGCATGTGACGTGCTCCCGCTGTTCCTCCTGAATACGCAAAAGATGGTGTTCGGTAATAAGATCAATGGCGATGTGATTTTCATACACGGCGATGCGGTCGTTGGCCTGGACGTTTTCCCCCAGCACGTGCTCGATCTCGTGTCCGGTCAGGTCCGCCGCGTGCACGATCCGGTTTTTGGAGTGGCCGCCTTCTCTTCCCAAAGAGAGCGCGCCCTCAGGCTTTTTCGTGAATTCGACGCCCCAGCGCATCAGATTTTTCACCATCCGGGGCCCCTCGCGCACGATCAATTCCACGGAGTCCAGGTGACAGAGTCCTGCTCCGGCGTTCAAGGTATCCTGAATGTGCAAATCGAACGAATCGTCCGGAGCCAGCACGGTGGCGATGCCGCCCTGGGCATAGTTGGTGTTGGATTCCGAATGCTCTTTTTTGGTGATGATCGCGACGCTTCCCTCTTGGGCTGCGTTCAACGCAAAAGAAAGCCCCGCGATACCGCTTCCGATGACCAGAAAATCCGTACGAATTTCCATAGTTTCCTCTGCTTTCTTCCCACTGTGGTCTCTGCAGTGAAATGGGACAGTTATTTAATGCTCGATCCTAAGTATTTCTGGCGCTCACGGTTTTCGCCTGTTCGAGCGCAATTTTGTTGACCGCCGAGAGCGCGTTCACTCCCGAAGCCCCCTCAATCGCTTTAATCGCGATTTTTTCCACCTGGGCTTTCGCATCATTCAATTGCTTGGTGAGCGTCTCGATGCGGGCTGCCTGTTCGGCCGCCGTATCTTCAAGAACGCGGATCCGGAGTTCGGCCACCTTCCGCTCCCCCTCCACCTCTTTGGCGAGCAGGTCGGCCTCCTGTCTGGCCTGGTTTGCCGTTCGGGAAATCGCTTCTTTTTCAGCCTGTTCGACCGCTTTTGCCAGCTCCGCGGGGAAGGATTCCGCTTTGGCCCTCAATCCTTCGATCTCCGCTTCCTGAGCCGACACAACAGATTCTCTTTCCCCTAACTCTTTTTCCTGAACCGCCCTTTCTTCCTCGAGCGCCTTCTTCAGAGCCGCCTTTTTCTCTTCGTACGCATCCTTGTCTTTCTTTCTCGACAGGGCCAGATTATATCCGTATTCCTCCGCTTCCCGTTTTCGCTCTTTGACGAGAGCGGCATCCCGCTCCCTGACCGCTAATTTATGCGCTTCTTGCTCCCTGTTCCACTGTTCCCTCGAAAGGGTCCTCTCTTCCTCAAAACCCTTCTTTTTTTCCTCTTGGGTCTGAATAAGAAGGGATAGCGTCTCGGCGGCGACCTCAATGTCATACCGGGCTTCAAGATTCCCGGACTCTATCGCAATGGCCTGCTGAATTTCCGCCAGCCGGTTCGTTTCCGCGATGAGCTTATCCGACAGATCCGCCAGCGTTTTGCTCAAATCCAGCTTGAGATCCGCCAGTCCTTTGACAATGCCCTCCACCGTGCAGGCCGACGCCTTCTCCACTACGGCCTCCTCAGTCGCCTTCTCGGCTTCCGCCTTTTTGCCCCCACTTTGGGCGGTCATTTCTTTCTCCTTAAACCGGCCCAACAAGTCCTCATACGACTTAAGGATAGTCTCTTTTTTGTCTTTCATGCTCGGTTTCCGCTCCATCTCGGGCCTCCTGGGATCGTATGTTCCGATTCAACTCAGCACTGGGTGACCAAAAATGATTGGCGATTCAACCATCAGAGCTTTGACCTTATGTCTGAAAATAGGATTTAAAAAGGCCGTTGTTAATATAGAGTATTTTTCCTTAAAGATCAAGCACTTTATGGGGCCTTCTCTGCCTGGGGACGCCATGATCTTGTGCGACGCCGCGTTTTGTGCCCGCAGAGGGGGATTTTCCCGGAAGTCCATCCGCTGTCATACGACCGCAGCAGATGCTCCCCTCACTCCCGAACCACCCCGATCTTGCCTCTGGCCACGACGCCTCCGGTGGGCTGCGTCACAAGATAGAAATAGACGCCCGATCCCACGAGGTATCCGCTCTCGTTGGTGCCCTTCCAGAAGGCTTCTCTGTGCTTTTCCTCGCCGGTCCATATCGGTTCGCCGGACAGGCTGAACACCTCCACCCGGGTATCACGGGGAAGGCCGGCGAAGGTCATCGGATGGACGCCATTCACAACTAAGGGGTTCGGATAGACGCGGATCCGGTCGGTGGGCACGTTCCGCAGGGTTTCAAAAAGCCGGTTGTTGGCTTCGGATTGCTCCACGATGGTATCGTAGGGATCCACCTCAATTAGAAGGAAGGCGTCGCCCAGAAGCTCATAGGGAACCAGGAAGGATTCCGATCCCCCTCTCAAAAGCGTACTCGTCCGGTGTTCCTCGTGGAACCATGTACACGCCGTCGAGTCGGGACCGCACCGCGAGAGGCGCACGTCGTATCCCTCGACGAGGTCGCGCAGCCCCAGGTTGCTCACCGTGACGATCAGGTCTCCCTCCTCGGAAAATTCGAGATCTTCCGGAAAAATCGCCAAATCGGGGAGGCCCTCTTCGAGCGCATATTGGGCCAGAAAGGCTACACAAAGTTGCGTGTCCTTGCGCACCAGCCCGAAGTTGACGCTGTCGGCCACGTCCGTTGCCGTATCGTAAGAGGCATAAGGAATATACAACGTGGAGTCGGGGGTAGTCTCCGGGGGATAATTTTCGATCCCAAGAATGGCGTCGTATCCCTGAAACCAGAAGGAGGCATGATCGCTTCGAAGCGCCCGATAGTCCACCAGGACTTCCAGCATCAAGCCGATGCCGTAGCGTTCGTTGGCCGCCTGCATCAGGTCCACGATCCACCGGGAAGTCGGAGTGGCAACGAGATGAAGGCGGTCCACGAGGCGGTTGTACCCGATCATGTCGAAGTTCATCGCGCCGAGGATGCGGTCTCCGCGTTCAAAGGCTTTCCGGGCGTACTCCTTACTTCCCAGGAGACCGAGTTCCTCTCCGCAGAATCCCACAAAGCGGATGCCCCACGGAAACCGCTGCGAAGACAGTACGCGGGCTTATTCCAGCATAAGAGCCACGCCGGTTCCGTTATCATCCGCTCCGGAGGTGGGATCGGTGCGCCAATTCCATCCCTCGGTCCGACGCGCGGTGGCGTCGTAATGCGCGCTGACCACATAGTAGCCCGCGGAGGGATCGGCGCCCGCCAGGGTTCCCACCACGTTGTACATCGT
>JAUWMS010000287.1 GCA_030613045.1 Candidatus Latescibacterota bacterium
TGCTACAGCTGTTCTGTCCCTAACGGGACAGAATCCGGATTAATTTCAAGTCTTGGATGATGCACCCCGGCTTCAGGCTGTTCTTAGAAAATAACGTTTTGTAACCGGAAATCCAAAACACTTTGCTGCACAAGAGCGAAAGAGGATTTTGGGCTAATTTGTGAATCATGCAGGGGAGATGTCCCGTCAGGGACAGGATATTTATAGCATTCGAAATAGCCGAAAATCTTCCCCAAGTCCCGTGAGGGACGAAATAACCACGGCAAACACATAATGACGAAAGGTGCATTTGGAAGGATATTCAGCCACTTGCAAAAGTCCGAAAAACGAGAGGATGCCACTGAACTTTTGGCGACAAAACGATTATATTATTGTCATTGCGAGTCACGAAGTGCCGAAGCAATCTCATCTGAGGATAGTTTTGCAAGTGGCTCTATTGGATAAATATGCCGTCCCTACGGGACTGGGAAATGTTTTTTTGGGATTGTTGTGCTATAAATATTTTGTCCCTAACGGGACAGAGCCTGGATTATTCACGAGGCCGCGGATGATGCGCCCCGGCTTCAGGTTGTTCTTAAAAAGTAGCGTTTTGAAACCGGAAATCCAAACACTTTGCTGCACAAGAGCAAGGAAGGATTTTGGGCGAATTTGTGAATAATGCAGGTTAAAACACGAAATACACGAAAATTAACTACCCCGCCGCAAGCAGCGGGGTATCTATAAAAGCATTGAACGCCCCAAGGGGCGGGGTATCAAACCCAGGCTACGCAAATAAGGAGATCTCTTTTCGTGTATTTCGTGGTCTTCTTTATCTTGGAAAGAAGAAAAGGAGAAAGGTACTCATGCCCAAGCGCCGATGACGTACCTCCTGAAACGAACCTACTTCAAAAGCACCATCTTGTCTCCCTGCGCAAACATCCCCGCCTGCAAACGACACAGGTACATCCCATTCGACAACCCGTCCGCGCAAAAAAACGTCCTGTGCCAGCCCGCCTGTTTTTTCCCCTCCATCAGAAGCGCGACCCGGCGGCCCAAGACGTCGTACACTTCCAACTTCACATCCGCTTCCCGGGGCAGCGCGTAGCGGATCGTGGTTTGCAGATTGAACGGGTTCGGATAGTTCCGCTCCAAAGCGAACCGATCCGGCAGGCTCTGCTTCTCCTCCAGCACACCGGTCTCTGTCTCTTTGAGGATCAGTTCAAACGTGCTGCCGCCTCGGGTGAGCGTGCCTATCTTCTGCGCCGAAAGACCGCCGGAGCGCGCCGTGATCACGTATTCGCCGAGGAAGCCGCTCACCATTAGTTCGCCTTGCTCGTCGGCTCGACCCTCTGTATCCGTCCACCATGCGTCAAAAACCAGATCAAAGAATGCCTGGCCCGACGGCTTCAGCGTCCAGTCCTTGCGGAACAGCGGCGCATCTTCCTTCCAGTGCGCGCCGTCCCAGAAGCCCCACATCAAAAAACCCGTCACGGAGGGATGACTGAACACGACCGTCAAGAAGTCCCGCATATAGTCCGCCGCGATGGTTTCTTCTACCCCGCACGCATCGTACTCCGTGATGGCGATCTCCTTGCCGGGAGCGGAAAACGTTTCTAAAATGTCATAGACCCTTTCCGGCGGCGTCAATGGATAGGTCATGTGGCTCTGCATGCCGATGCCGTCCACCCGTCCGCCGTTGTCCTCGATGATCCGGATGAGATCCTCGAGGCGATCCTGAGCCGCCAGATCCATCCCTGAACTGCTCAAAATGCTGTATTCGTTGACGAACAGCCTGGTGTTCGGATCCGCCCGTGCCGTCAGCTTGAACCATTCGGCGTAGATCTCCTCTCCAGTGGTAGTGCCCGGCTCGCCCGCGAACACACCGGCCAAATCCCGGCAATGAACCGGCTCGTTGATGACATCCCACTCCGAGATTTCTCCCTTCAGCCCCGGATAACCCGCTTCCTCCAAAATGTGCGCCTCGATCCGCCCACGCAGGAAAGCCGGACTCTCCTTGTTCTCCTCCACGTCCTCCGGCATATATTGCCACGTCGGCCAGATTAGATTATGCCCGCGAACAGTCATCCCGCGTTCCTTCAACCACGAAACTACGCCCACGACCTCCTCCTTCGTGCCGGGCCAGTGTGGATTCTCCCACGTCGGCCACTTCAGGGCATTTTCTAAGACCGCGGTGCTGAACGTGCGCCCCTGGCCGGTCACGTCCTCGATCTTTTTCCGGTACATCGCATCGTCCGGCGACGTCCCCAACATCTTGCTCGCGGCCACCGCCGTGCCGAAGCCAAACGCGTGCCGCCGCATTCGGACGGTCACCTCGGCCCCTTCGACCGGATTTCCGTCCGCGTCCACCACACGCACCTGTAAGGCGGCCTTGCGAAGTTGCTCAATGCGCGTCTCTGCTTCCGTTCGCCACGGCGCATTCTCATCGCGTCCCTCGTAGTCTCGATCAAAAATTGATCTGGGTAAATTTTCCATCGTATAGGCCCTTCCGTAATTGAGCAACGCCAGACCGCCGAGTTCGATCTCCTGCGCCTGAAAGCCCATGTTCACCATAAAGCGCGCTTCGCCTTTCGGATGATCCATCACGGCCTCGAACGGAACCAACCACTGCTGCCACTTTTCGGACGGCAGGATGGACTTGAGCATGGATTTTGAATACGGGGACTCGATTTGCTCGAAAACGTACTCTACCTTGCCGTGCCCCCATTCGGCGCCGAGACTGCGTATCCAGACGATTAGCAGAAGCACATCCCCCTTCGCTATCGCCTGCTGCGTGTAGCACTTCACATTGCGCTCCCAGGGATTGGCGCGATCCCTCGTGGTGAAGCGGCTTGCTTGTGTGAAGGGCTGATCTCCTACTGTCAACACCTGCCTTTGCACCCCCGACGTGATAGAACAACGCGCCATCTTGTCGGCTTCGTTGTCGGCGAACACCCACGATCCACCGGTCACGCCGTAGTCGTCCGACAGTTGACCGCGCAGCCACGTGTGGTACGCGTCCTCTTGGGCTGCTGACGGTTGGACGGTCAGGTTCAAGAGGATTAGGATTAGACCGAGATATGAGAGAATACGTGTATTTCTCATGATGTAGCTCCTCGTTGGCCCACCACTCTCACCGACTCTGACAGTCCTTCACCTAATGGCAATTAGTCGCCAGCTAACGTTAAATCCAGCCACTGCACGATGGCACTTTCGGGTACAAATTGCTTGTTATCTCGATTCACCTTGGATTTCTTCTTCCTCCAAAAGCTCCAAGGACCGTCCTCGGGCCGTCTGTGTCCACCCAAGGACGGCTGGACGAGCACCATCAGGGGCTCCTGCAGTATGAAGTAAAAATTTCAAGGTGAAGGAGTATAGCCTCCAATAACCTGTTTTGCGAATTGATTGAAAGTATCCAAATGCCCTGTAAGCTTCAGGATCGTAAGAAAGGACGCGAGTACTGTAACCAGATATAGCAGGCCCTTGACAATCCGTCCGACTGACGATGCTTCAACCTTGTTCCGATTAAATCCGGCCTTTGCGATAAGGGTGAATGGCAGTCCTACGATGAAATCAAATAACTGGCCGAACCAATAAAAAGGATTTATCGTTCTCCAAAAGGCTCGGCTTGAATCATTTGTGTAGATTCCGATAGATCTTTCGAAGAAATCTAATAGGTTATTCGGTGGAATCCGGTAGTCATGTATGTTGAATATATTGTGTAGCACGTCAATTCTTTGAACGTTTCCACCGACATTGGGAGGAGGCGTCCAAATGATAGACGGTTTTACATCTGAAGAAATGATAATTTTGTATATTTCATCTAAACCGTGGTTGATCTCAGCTCGTGCATTAGCAGCCTCATCATTCTCAATGCGGTTATTCAAAAAACCGGCCTTACTGTTCTTGAAGTACAAAACGACGAGATATTTATAGCGTCCCAGCAAATTAAGTCGTCGTCTATTTTCCCAAAATGGTATTTTCCTATAGTGGCGCATATGAACTCCTTGGTATTTCTCTGTGTGAGGCCAACTGCATTGCGATAGCTTCCGGCATAACAAGACGCCAGCGGGCCGGCCCGCTGGCAAAATAATTCGCCAGATCAGCAAACGCGGATGGTTCCCTCAGAGAGGCTTGCAAGTCAGTTAGCATTAGCTCTGTCATCGAATATACTTCTTCTGTCGCGCATCCTCCAAATCGTATTCGATCCACTTTTCCACCAGCCAATTCTCTATACGCTCCATCCTTTCGGCGGCCCACCGAGTGCTCGTTCCCACGCAGAAGCGTGGGAACGAGATAAAATCAGACACGTCGCCCAACCCTCACCGCGGCTCGTACGTATCCGATCCCTCCAGCGGCAGGTCCACCGCCCAGATGTTGCGATAGCACACTAGATTGCTATGATCCTGCAGCAACAGCGGCCCCGGCTCGCCCACCTGCTCGTCGAGTGCGGCTCCGGTCACGCCCGGCAATTGGACGTTGTTCAGAATCACCAATCCGTTCTGCAGCACGGTCAGTCGCACCGGCTCCTGAACCTCTCCCCCGTCGTTCACGCGCGCCGCCCGAAAAATCACGTCGTACGTCTGCCACGCCATCGGCGGATTGCATGCGTTCACTAAGGGCGCGAACTGATCGTAGATTCCTCCGCAGTCCCCTTTGCCGGGAATGCTGAGACCGTAGGAATCGAGCACCTGAATCTCATACCGGCCCTGCAGGAATACGCCGCTGTTCCCCTTGGCTTGTCCCGTGGCCTCCGGCATATCCGGACACCGAAACTCCAGATGAAGAAAGAAATCGG
>JAUWMS010000251.1 GCA_030613045.1 Candidatus Latescibacterota bacterium
GCTCGGCGGGACAAAGCGCGTGATGATTGCCGCCCCTGGGGCGGGGGAGAGCCGGGAGCAGACGCTGGAGATCGCGCGGGCGGTCAAGGCGGTCGGGGCCGATATGCTGCGAGGCGGCGCGTATAAGCCCCGGACCAGTCCTTACGAGTTTCAGGGCCGGGGGGAGGAGGGCTTGGAAATCCTGGCTGAGGCGCGGGCGGATACGGGGCTGCCCATTGTGACGGAGGTGATGGATACCCGCCTGGTGGAGCAGGTGGGAGCTTATGCCGATATGCTCCAGATCGGGTCGCGGAATATGCAGAACACTGCTCTGCTCACGGAGGTGGGACGGTACGGGAAGCCGGTGCTTCTGAAGCGGGGCATGGCGGCCACGCTGACGGAGTGGCTCTGTGCGGCGGAGTATATCGCCAAAGAGGGGAATCTGGACATTATCCTGTGCGAGCGGGGCGTGCGGACGGCTCTGAGCGGCCAGTACGATCGTTTCACGCTGGACCTGAACGTGATCGGCCCTGTCAAACAGCACACCTTTCTTCCGATTATCGTGGATCCGAGCCACAGCACCGGGAACCCGGAGATGGTGCCTTATGCGGCCAAAGCAGGGATTTCCTGCGGCGCGCACGGCCTGATCATCGAGGTCATCGGAGAGGATACCGATTCCTGCACGATCCAATGCGATGGCGCGCAGGGCATCCGTCCTTCTGATTTGAAGCGGATCCTTGCGGATATTCGGGAGGTGGGTTGAGCGATCTCTGATTTCGCAAGACTTGAATGCGATGAGAGGCAAAGGGGCTATCATGCCAGCCGATAAAGGGCGACTTGTCTGAGTTCTCTTCTTCTGTGATGGCGTATCATTTTCGGCTCGGATACAGGCAATTCAAGGAGCGCAGCAATGGATATCTCTGAGCGAGTAGATCGTAGTGGCCCTCCCCTTGTCATTGTGATATTGGCTGTGATTGCCGGTCTGACAAGTCTGCGGCTGATTCTATATTTATGGACAAGCCCGGTCTGGTCTCTTGTGTTGGCGACCTTGGCCCCAATCCCGGGCTTTCGGACACCGGGCTTCCTGAGCATGGGAGTCGACCTGATCGGGATCGCTGTTTGCGGAGCCCTGGTTTACGGCCTTCTGACGCTGAAGCGTTTCGCCTGGTAATTGGCGATGGGTTGTGCGAGCCTCATTATCGGGTGCAAGCTGATCTCCCAATCGGTCCGGATGTGGATGTTTTTTATCCGAAAAAACATCCCCGCGGTTTGGAGAGATGCGCCCGGAGTTGAAGCGATGACTTCCCTTTCCAATATTCCCGGCATGCTCTTGCCTTTTCTGGCGCGACTGCTTTTGTATGGGGTAGTCGCATTGGTTCTTTTTGAGGAGAGGGGAGTATTTGGGGATGGCGTATCCAGAACCATGAACGGAGGTCTGTTGTATGAAAGCCCCTGCAGAGAAGAGTAGTCTCCAGCTATCCATTCCCCTCGCGTTTTTCCTCACCATGCTCAGTGGATGCGCCACGCCCATAAAGAACGATGTTGATCCTCTCGACATCCTTTTTTCTTATCAATGGGTGGGCAATATTGACCAGGTGCATTTCAACGAGCCATCCGGGATCGTGTTTCATCCCGGACGCGGAACACTTTTTGTGGTCGGAGATGAGGGCGACATCTGCGAGATCCGGAAAGACGGCACCCTGATCAAGCAGAAGCGCATTCGCCACGCCGATTTCGAGGGCATCACGTTCGATCCCTCGACAGGGCTTTTGTACATTGCGGTCGAGGGCGAGGAGAAGATCATCGAGATAGATCCCGAGGATTTGAGCGTGATTCGGGAGTTCACCATCGAGCGCACATTTCAAGGAGCTACGGTTCTCAAATCCGGGGGGCAGGGCATTGAGACGATTAGTTTTGTGCCCGATCCGAAGCACCCGGAAGGCGGAACGTTCTACGTGGCCAATCAAGGCTTCGATCTGGAGGACAAGGAAGATCCATCGGCCATCTTTGTGATTGGGGTGCCTCTCAAAAGCGGCGCTTCCGGGGATCTGACCGCGAAGATCATCCGCTCCTTCTCCATTGGCGTCGTTGACCTTGCCGGATCGCACTATGACAAGGCCAGCGATCTTATATACGTCATCAGCGACGCCACGAATACCTTGTTCGAGATCACGAGGACGGGGAAGGTGCTGAGGACTTTCGCCTTTCCCGGAGACAATCAGGAGGGGATCGCGGTGGACGACGAAGGGTTTGTGTATATCGCGCAGGATTCGGGGGGGATTATCAAGGTAAAATGGAATAAATAGAAAGAGGTGAATAACGATGTCCGACGGGATCACGTTAGAGCAAGTGGAACAGTTGGCGGTTCAACTGCCGCCGCGTGAAGGCCTCAAGCTGGTAGCGCACCTCAGTGAGTGGTTTGTCACCCCATTCGCCACGCCCACGAAAGAAAGCGGTGCGGAACGAGCGCAACGGGAACGGCTGGCTCAGGTAGATTCCTGGATCGCTCAGTGTGACCAAGTGGCGGAACGGTGGGAGGGCGAGTTCGATTCCGCTGCCGATTTGCGACGCATCCGTGATGAGGGATAACCGATGCCTGAGTACTGTATAGATGCCAGTATTGCAATCAAGTGGGTCATCAAAGGAGAAGCCTTTCGTCGTAAGGCGTTGAAATTTCTGCGCGAATCACAGGCAGCGGGCATCACATTGATTGCACCTCCCTTGTTTGAGATGGAGACCGACAGCATCATCCAAACCCGTGTAGTGGACGGGCGTACCACGCCTGCGGTGGCGGATGAGACGTTGACTCTACTGGACACCGCACCTATTCTCATCGTTACGCATCCCCTCATGCGCCATCGTGCTCGGGAGATTGCTCGCCAATTCTGTCAGCGCAAAGTGTACGATGCAACATACGCGGCACTCGCCGAATTGCGCGGCTGCGAGTTTTGGACGGCGGATAAGGTGTTTTATGATGCCGTGAAGGCGGTGTTTTCGTCCGTGAAATATTTGCTCGATTATCCGTGAGACGCCGGATGTGCTGAGTAGCAACGAACCGTTGTCATGGTGGCACGACACAAAAAAGAGGAGAACCCCATGAAAGAATCCACGGACAGCAAGCCTTTGATCCGAAAAATGGGAACCATAGATTGTGATATGGTCGAAACCACCCCCATCGTTTTTCGGGATCGGCTCTATCGGTTTGAATATGTGCGTGCCAACTACAAGCCCAACCAGACCGGCGCGTCCTACTTCCGCTTTGTGGATGTGGATTCCGGGCAAGCCACGCCTGCCTTCGCCGCGGACTATCACTTGGGGAGCGCACACGTTCAGGATGACACTGTCTATGTCTATGGCGTCAATGCCTGGGGCGGCTCCGAACTGCGAGTCTTCTGGTCGGATGACCTGAAAACCTGGGAATCCCAAACGGCCCTGAACCTGCCGGGCTGGGAGATCTTCAACAACTCCGTGTGCCAGGGAGAAGGACGCTACGTGATGTCCTTCGAGATCGGCGCGCCTCCCGAGGAAACGGGCGCGCGTTTCACCATGCGCTTTGCCGAGTCCGATGATTTGCTCCATTGGCAGCTCACGCCCTCCGAATGCGTGTTCGCCAAAGACCGGTACACCGCTTGTCCGGTGCTGCGTTTCCTCGACGGCCAATATTACATGATTTACCTCGAAGCCCGGCCCGGCCCGACGTATGTGCCTCACATCGTGCGTTCGCGGGACCTCGTGCATTGGGAGAGCAGCCCGCTGAATCCAATCATGCAGTATTCCGAGGAAGACAGGATCATCGCCAATCCCGATCTCTCCGAATCTCAGAGAGCACTCATCGCCGGAGCCGTGAATAGCAATAATTCCGACGTGGATCTTTGCGAATTTGGCGGCAAGACCATCCTCTATTACAGTTGGGGCAACCAACTGGGCGTCGAGTTTCTGGCTTATGCTGTTTACGACGGGACGCTGGAGCGCTTCCTGCGTGGATACTTCCCGGAGTGAGATATGCGCGTGATTTACGATCCAAAGCCGGATACACTGGCGATTATCCTGACCGAAGCGCCTGTAGTAGAGAGCGACGAAGACAAATCAGGCATCATTATGGATTACGATGCTTCAGGGGATGTGGTCTCGTTGGAGGTTCTGGATGCTTCGCGTCGAGTGGTTCAACCCACCCAGATGATCTACGAATTGGCTGGGCAGGCTGTTTGAGCGTTTCCCTCGTACGTATTTCTCAGTCTGAAACTTTTCAAGCAGGAGGAACGTATGTCCGTCAAAAAGCCGGCCTGTCTCGTTATGATCGCGATGCTTGTAGTGATGTGGGGCCTTGTCGGATGCGGAGACGACGATAAGAGTCCAACCGCTGCCGAGGGGGTCTCTTCAAGGGCGTACAAGGGACACGCCAACGATCAGGATATGAATGATCTCGTCGCCGTGTATCCGGGGATCGCGGGCACCCGACTGGACGATTGTCACCTGTGCCATACCGGAGGCGAAGTTACCAGCGGGGGCAAGACGCGAACCAAGAACGCGTGCGACTTCTGCCATTATCTCCCGTTCCCGGATGAGGAGGCCACGGGACAGCCCGCGACGTATGAGCAGACTTTGAATCCCTACGGGCTGGACTATAAGAAGGCGGGCCGGAACAAAGACGCGCTTCGCTCGATAGGGGAGACAGACAGCGACGAGGACGATTTTTCCAACGCGGAGGAGATCGGGGACGGCAAGTATCCGGGGGATGCGAACAGCAAGCCGGGGCAACAGACCGCGCTTATGAGGATCCTTGATCTAAATGCACTCAGAGCACTTCCCGCGCATACCGAGTTTCTTTTGGTGAATTCGCATAGACAGCGAACTGATTTCTACGCCACTTACAAGGGCGTGAAGATTGTGGATTTATTGGAAGCCGCCTGGGTAAATCTGTCCGACATCACGGGCATTACGGTGATTGCTCCGGACGGATTTATGAAGGATTTCGACGGGGACGTCCTCACCGGGAAATATCCGAATGGCTTGTTTTATTCGGGATTAGATGCGGAAACGTTGGGCGAGGAGGGCGGATTCGTGAACTATCCGGCTGCGATCCCCGAAGGACTCGGCTTCGGCTCGGGAATTCCCGATGAGCCATGGCTGATGTTGGCCTACGAACGGGACGGAGCGCCGGTAGAGACCTCCTAT
>JAUWMS010000116.1 GCA_030613045.1 Candidatus Latescibacterota bacterium
ATCCACTCTTCGCTCGTGTTGGCGCGCACCCTCTGTCGGGAGTTTCCCGATGCCGCGGTGTTCGTCATCGGCGAGCAGCTCCTTTTGGATGAACTGACCTCCGCCCGGATCCGGCTCAGCGAGGATCCCACCGAGATTGACGTGGTCGTGGCCAGTTTTGACCGCACACTCACCTACCGTAAACTCGAGATCGGCTTTCGGGCATTGCGCCGAGGAGCCCGTTTCTGGGCGACCAACGCTGACGCCGCGTGTCCCGTATCAAACGGTGAAATTCCCGACACCGGGGCCGTCATCGGCGCGCTGGAGGGATGCAGCAGGCGCAAGGTGGAGCGGGTGGTCGGAAAACCCTCGCCCCGGATGGTCGGGGTCGCGCTCGAACGACTCAGGCGTTCGGCAAAGGAATGCGTCATGGTCGGCGACCGAATAGAGACCGACATCCTGATGGGACAGCGGGCGGGCATGACCACCGCGCTGGTTCTGAGCGGGGTCGCCCGGCGGGAAGATCTGACCGATGCACCGGTGCAGCCCGATTATGTATTGGAGAGCATCGCGGAGGTGCCGGGCTTGGCCGCTTCGCTATAAAAGAGCCGCCGCTCGTACTTGCGCGGTCCCCAATGGATCCGAATTCCGAAATCCAGGCCGTATAAAGAACCCCACCACCCACGCCTTTTGAAGCAAGCTCAATGCTTGAATATCAAAATTATATGTTCAAGCTACGATCCCCCACGTAGAACATGGGGGCATTGACCGTGAATAATAGGGCAAAAGGCGTTCCAGGATGGAAGGCAGCCCTAATATTTGACAGGAGGTTAGCCCAATATGAGGCTGCGACAACAGGGGGGCCGACCCGTCCGGAACAACGCCTACGACGCCGCGGACTTTGGCATTTCGTCATTTGGATTTCTTTTGACCTTTGCGCTTTGAAATTCGAGCTTCCCTCAATACCTCCCATACCTCCATGCCGTATCCATCATCGCCTTGTAATTCTCAAATACCCGATCCGTCAGCACCGGCTGATAGGGAGAGGCCGTGGGAGCTAAAATCAGCGCGCCGTCCTTCCCGGCCACGCGGATGGTCTCCCGGCACTTCGCGACAATCTCCTCCTTCGAGCAGGTGCAAAGATCGCCCACCTGGATGTTGCCCTTCGCCACGATCCGATTGCCCACGCGCGCCCGGAATTCCTCCAGCGTAATATCGCCCAACGGCACGGTTTCCACCGGATGGAGGGCATCTACCCCCATCTCTAAGAACGTATCCAGCACCTCCTTCAGGTTGCCGTGACAGTGAATCCGAACGATGCAGTTGTGTTGGTGGGCCAGATCAATCAATGGCTTGTCGTACTGTCCCACGAACTCCGCAAAATCCTTCGGCGAAAGCAGGGGGGGCGTGGCCAATTCCTCCCCGATCAGACCGATCACCGGGCCTACACCGGCCTCCAAGAGCGTCTTCAGGCGAGTGATTGTGCGCTCGTGGAACATCTCTAAGAGTTCCTGAATCCGGCTTCGATTCGTCACACTCCAGATCGCGAGCGTCTCCGAACCCAACAGTTCCCATACGTCGTACGCCGCGCAGCGGAACAGCGCCATCGTAACCCCGGCGTCTCCCAACGCCTGATCCATCTCAAAAAACCCCGAAGCATCCTGCGTCTCCGGTGTGTATGGAATGGATGAATAGCGCTCCAAATCCTCCTCGTTCTCCACGTAATCCTTGGCCCTCAAACTGGGATGCCCCACCGTACTTACCCGCGTCCGGCTCGTCAAAGGCCCCTTCGGAGTCTCCACCACGGTCTCGTGGATTTCCCAATCGCCCTCCGTGCCCACGAGCCGCGTACTGCTCGGCTGATCCCCAAACACTCCCTGCGGAGGCGACCACGTATGCTGCATATCCGCCTTCTCCGTCACATAGTCCGCCAATCGTTTGAAACTCGGATCCTTTGTCTCCATCCATCCCGGCATAAGCGGATAGACGCCCCGAATATACACCGGCACCCGATCCGGCTTGCCGCCTCGATAGGCACACAACATACGTTCTCTTGAAGTCATAGTTTCTCCCCGTTGTTTTCCGCAGTATCCACGGAAAGTCCGCAAAATGTGAAACGTAAAATTACGAATTATGCGCACCAATCACCAATCACCAATCACCAATCACCAATCACCAATCACCAATCACCAATCACCAGAATATACTCTCAAAACCTGATTTGTCAATACGTTTTTTCCCCAAATCGAAAGCAGGGACCGGCACGCTCCAGCCTGCATGAATTTTTTTTCTCAAAATAGAAAAAAAGATTTGATTTTGAAGACAAAATGTATTATTTTGTATGGATATGAACGATGAGGTTTATTTTATTTCCGATGCGCATCTCGGAAGCCGGACGCAGTTAGGGGAGCGCGAAAAAGAAGCACGCCTGTGCGCCTTTCTTCGAGCGCTTCGGGGGCGGGCGCGCGCCCTGTATATCGTGGGGGATTTCTTCGACTTCTGGTTCGAGTATCGGTCGGTCGTACCCCGGGTCGGAGGGAAGGCGCTGTTTGAATTGTATAATCTGACGTCCTCGGGGACACGCGTGGTCTATCTCGGAGGAAACCACGATTTTTGGCTGGGTTCGTATCTGTCCGAAGAAGTGGGGATCCGGATCTACGCGGAACCGATCGAGGTGGAGCACGACGGACTCCGCATCTTTCTGGCCCATGGCGATGAATATTCTGGAGACGCCAAGTATCGTTTGCTGAGGAGGGTATTGCATCACCGCTTCTCCGCCCATCTCTTTCGGGTGCTGCACCCCGATTTGGGAGCGCTGCTGGCTCGATGGGCTTCGCGTGCAAGCGGAGAAGCCAACCCGGATTGCGATCTTTCTCTCTTCAGGGAGCGCTATGCAAAAACAGCCCAAAAGAAGTTCGATGAGGGATTCGATGCGGTGGTGTTCGGCCACCTCCACAGTCCCCTTCTTCGGGAACGGGACGGCAAAAGCCTGCTCGTTCTCGGAGACTGGGTGCGGCATTTTTCTTACGCGATGTTGAAGGCAAGGAGGTTTTCGATGCTTAGATGGGAGGGGGAGGGTTGTTGACGATGAGCAGGGGCTCATGCTCCCTGTTTTCCAGTTTTGTGCTCAAAAGGGGAAGGTGATGGCTCAGCAGAAACGGATTTTGGTGATTGACGATGAGCGAAAGATGATTGAGAGTATGCAGAAGCTCCTCTCGAATGAGGGGTATGCGGTGGACATCGCCGATGGAGCCCAGGAAGGGATGGCCCTTTTTAAAACAGGAAGTTTCGATTTGGTGATTACCGATATGATGATGCCCGATTACGACGGCTTGTACGTGATGGATACCGTGCGAAAGCACAGTGCGGATACGCCGGTCATTGTGGTTACCGGTTACGGCTCAATGGATTCGGTGATTGAAGCGATGCGCAAGGGAGCGTATGACTACGTGATCAAGCCTTTCGATTTCGACCGGATAAAGGCGACGGTACAGAAAGTATTTGATAAGCAACGCGAGCAGGAAGAGATCTTGAAGCAAAAAAGACTGGAGGCGATCTCTCAAACGGCGGTCTCGCTCAATCATGAGATCAACAACCCGTTGTGCGTGATCAGCGGAACCGCGGAACTCATGTTGATGAAATGGGGCACATCTGATGGAGAGATGAAAAAGCCCTTGGAGGTGATTCTCCGAAATGCGGCGCGTATACAGAAAATCACCAAAAAACTGGCGGAACTCATCGAGCCGATCGTAGTGGAATACCAGGCGGGTATTCAGATGATTGACGTGGAGCGGTCGAGGGCATCCAAGGAATAGGTGCGCTCCGACATTTTCCGGTTCAAGTTTCAGGCGGGTCTTTCCGATACATGATGAACCAGCCGGTCTGATCTCCATGCGGTCGGAAGGCGCACACACATGTCTTCCGAGCCGGGGTCATCCGGTGAACATGTACCGGGGTCATTCGGATTCGGGCGGGATGCGGAAATCAATACAAGGAATACGCACATGGACGGGTTGGATCTCTTGTTGGATAGTTTCAAGACCCCCTTTCTCGAGGAACGATGGGCCGGCGATTTGGATGACGGAGAGGGGTTGCCGTTGGTCGCCCAAGAGGTAGCGCTTCTAAGCAGGCAGGCCGCCCAGGTTATGGAGCACATTCGTTTCTATCAAAAAATTCAGCGGCATCTGTCGAGATCGGCCATGCTGGCCCGGATCGGGGAAGCCGCCCATGGGTCGCTGGAGCTTCCGGAGGTGTTGGATCGGATCGTGCGTGCGACCATGGAACTGATGAAGGTCCCGGTCTGCACCATCCATCTTGTGGAGGAAGATGGCATCTCCCTCTGCACGGCAGTGGGCTATTCGGATCCGGCGCTCTGTGAGCATGGGGTGGAACGAAGAGCGCCCATCGAAAGCGCGATCCGGGACCGGCGGTCCTATCGGATTGCGGATCTGTGGGCCGAGCCCGAGTTGCCTCGCGAAACCTTCAAGATGGTCCGGGCGGAGAAACTTCGGTCGTTTCTCGGAGTGCCGGTGATTTGCGAGGGAAACACAGTGCAAATAAAGGGAGTTTCCTTGGAAAACACAGTGCAAACAAAGGGAGTTTCCTTGGGAAGCACGTTGGCCATGTTGAGCGTGTACGGCGCCAAGCCGGATCAATTCTCGTCCGATGAGGCCAAGCGGCTCTCCGACGTCGCCTGTCAAACCGCAAGCGCCATTCTCAATGCGCAGCGTTATGCAACGATCAAATCGCAGAATCGGCAATGGAAGCAACAGCTTCAGGAGCGTACCGCGGAGTTGGAGACGGCTTGGGCACAGTCGAACGCCCAGGTTGAGGAGTTGGGGAGCATCCGGGATGAACTGTCGGATGCGAGAAAAATGGCGGCAGTGGGGAAATTGGCGGCTGGTCTGGCGCACGAGATCAACAATCCGCTTGGGATCATCAAAAACTATCTGCGTCTGATCTCTGATGAAGCGGATCCGGAGGGGGTGATTCCTGAATTTCTCGAGGTGGTCAATAATGAGGTCGGACGCGTGGCTCGCACCGTGCGGGAGCTTTTGGATCTATCCCGGCCTGTGGAGCGGCGCTTAGAGCCGACGGATCTGAATCAAGTGGTAAAAGAATTGGTGGCGATCACGCGGAGTTCGCTGCTCGAGAAAAAGATCAAGGTGATGACGGAGCTGGAGGAAACGCTGTCTCCGGTCCTCGCGTCTCAGGACGGCTTGAAGCGCGTTTTTCTGAATTTGATAAAAAACGCCGAACATGCGATGCCCGAAGGAGGCACGATGGCGATCAGGACGGAGATGAACGGGAAAGGCATTCAGACCACTTTTTCAGACACGGGCCACGGAATTTCGCCAAAGGATCTGGCGCACATCTTCGATCCGTTTTTCTCCACCAAGTTGGAGGGGGACGGCCTGGGGCTGGCGGTGTCGCATCAGATGATGGAACGTTTCGGGGGTAAAATCGAGGTGGAGAGCACGCTGGGTGAGGGAACAACGTTTACGGTGTGGTTCCCGCTTCGCCCCATTCAATTATCTTTGGAGGGAACTCAGGAATAGAACCCATGTACGATGTGAGGAATCAGTGGGCCTCCGCGAATGTTGCGCGGGGATTTTTGCGTTTGGTTCTCAGGCAACGCCCTTTCGAAATGGTTTTCGCGAGGCGGCCTTTTTTTTCTTGACAAGAGAAAACGGATTCGTTACGCTTCGTCTCGATGGGATGGGAAGGATCGGCGCGGATTGAAAGCCGCTACGGGTGTGTACGTGGTTCGGCTGGAAGCGGGGGAGTTTTCGGAGACGCGCAGGATGGTGAAGATCGAGTAGGGGGCCGTTCGCGAACAGCCCGTGCTGAATAACCTCCCGCAGGTTGACGATAACCTGCGGGAGGTTTAAAATGAAAAAGCCCCCATCGGCATAGTCCGGGGTGGGCTTTCTGTTATTCCGTGCGCTAAGCCGCACGATTCGGCCAGGAAGGCAGCAAACTATGGAGCGCGCAAGCCCCTCACTGCACCACCGCCCCGGTATCCGCCGACGTAACCAGCTTGGCGTACCGCGCGAGATACCCCTTCGTGATCTTCGGAGGAAGCGGTTTCCATCCCTCAAATCGCCGCTTTTTCTCCGCCTCGCTGATGAGCAAATCTATGCGTCGTTCCGGGATGTTGATGGAGATCCGGTCTCCCTCCCGCACGATGGCCAACGGGCCTCCTTCGGCCGCTTCGGGAGAGATATGTCCGATGCAGGGGCCGCGCGTGCCGCCGGAGAAACGTCCGTCCGTCACTAACGCCACGGAATCGGCCAGCCCCATGCCCACGATGGCGGCGGTGGGAGCCAGCATTTCCCGCATACCCGGACCGCCCTTGGGGCCTTCGTAGCGGATGACCACCACATCGCCCGCCGTGATCTTCCCCTCCGAAATCGCCTGCATGGCGTCCTCTTCGGCGTTGAAGACCTTGGCCGCTCCCTCGAATACCCGCATTTTCTCGCCCACCGCGCTCTGCTTGACCACGGATCCGTCCGGCGCCAGCGATCCCCGAAGCACCGCGATGCCGCCCTCTTCGTGGTACGGATGCGCCAGCGAGTGGATCACCTCCGGATCCGTCACTTCCGCGTCCTGTGCAATCTGAAGCATGCTTTTGCCCGTCACGGTGGGGCCGTCGTTGAGCTTGGACTTGAGCACATGACACAACGCCGGAATTCCCCCGGCGTATTCCAGATCCTCCATAAAATGCTCGCCCCCCGGACGAATGTTGGCGATATGGGGCGTATCCGCGCTGATCTCGTCGAAGCGCTCGAAAGCAAGGGGTACCCCGGCATCGTGCGCGATGGCCAGAATATGCAGGACCGAGTTCGTGGATCCGCCCAGCGCCATATCCACCCGGATGGCGTTTTCAAAGGAGGACTCGGTCATAATCTTCCGGGCCGTGATCCCTTGCCGAACCAACTCCACCACGCGCTCTCCGCTCCGATACGCGATGCGCCGTTTCTTGGCCATCCCGGCCAATCCCGTGGCGCAGCCCTCCAAAGACATCCCCAGCGCCTCGGTCACGCACGCCATCGTATTGGCCGTATAAGCTCCCTGACAGGACCCGGGACCGGGACATGCCTCGATCTCCAACGCCGTCAGCTCCGCTTCGTCGATTTTCCCCGCATGAAGCTGCCCGACGGCCTCGAACGTATCCCGAACCAGGGACAAACGTCTGCCCTTATATCGTCCGGAGAGCATCGGACCCGCGGTCACGACGATGGCTGGGATATCCAGCCGTCCTGCGGCCATCAGCATCCCCGGCGTGATCTTGTCGCAGTTGGTCAAAAGGATCAGGCCGTCGAAGGCGTGCGCTTCG
>JAUWMS010000022.1 GCA_030613045.1 Candidatus Latescibacterota bacterium
GCACCTGAAAAAACAGTGCCGGATCGGGCTGCTCTGGCATCAGGAGCATTACTGGGAGTATCTCTACAACGGCGGCGGCATCATTCAGCCGGACGATTACACGGTGGTCGGCTCCAAAGACTACGGCCATCTCGCTCAGGACCCGATGTGGTTATACGCCAACACGATGATTGACACGGACACCGACTTTGGCATAGCGGATGTGCGCATTGACCTTTCTCAATATCCGATGCTGATCTACGCGGCTCCGCCGTTTATGACCCCGGAAGGCCAGCAGCGGCTCGTGGACTATGTGAAAGCCGGCGGCAAGCTGGTCTTCCTGAGTCCGCCGCCTCGTTTGGATGTGGAGAAGAACGCGTGCACCATCCTGACCGATGGCCTGGGGCTTTCGTGCGGGGAGGCGGTGAATATGGACGCTGCTATCGGCAGCCTGAACATTCACCTGTCGGAAGCCTACGACGATCTATCCGATTTTCAGCCGCTTCTGAAAACAGCCGACGGCCATGTGGCGGCCTGTCGCAAGCAGGTGGGCGAAGGCGAGATAGTCCTCGTCGGTTTCTCCGCACTGGATACCGCGGTATTTCAGACGCTGTTGGAGACGCTGGATGCCCCGTTGTTTGTGCGCAGCAGCACGCCGGATTCCGTGCACACCCACCTGTTCCAAAGCCCGCAGCGAACCGTGATCTTTGCCATCAATCGCCACACCGAGGTGGTGAATACCACAATCGAGATTCTTCCCGATTTAGACCTGACGGAGGAACATCAGTGCGAGGAGATGTTCACCCACCAGATGCTTCCAATTTCCGACGAGCAGGTCATCGAACTGACCATCCCGGGCAAGGATGTGGCTGTACTGGAGATCAAAAAACGCACCGAGGAACGCATCGATCTGGACAAGGATCAATTGATCCAGGGGTATTTTGAGCGGGTGTAAATGGCGCCGCGTAACCTCCCGCAGGTTGCGAACCTGTGGGAGGTTGTTCAAAGTTATCAGGCAAAAAAGGTATTATGGGGTGCTCAGCAACTCCGTGTTCCCGTGGGGCGCCAAAATGTTTTCCAGAACGTGCCCGACATCTTTCAGGAAACGGTATAGACAGCATAGGGAGTTTCATCATGGCAAAATTTGAGAGCAAAACCGGCTGTTGGCATTACGACGGCAAGCCCTTCTTCATTTCAACGGGTTGGGCCACCTTCTTCCGGTTCAGGGACAAAGGCGACCGGAAGTGCCTCGATCAGGCCAAAGAAGTCGGGATGACCTGCATAGACAACTGGGTGCGGGGAAGCTGGCTCTGGGATGGTGGCAAGTGGAATTTTGATGTGTGGGATGACTATAATGAGGCCATCGCGAAACTAAGCTTGAAAACGGTGCTGACCATTGATTTCTCGGCCAGCCGCTTTCCCCGGGAATTCGTCCTGAAGCACGGATGGCGCATCTGCACCGAAGAGGGCGAAGAATTTCTCCTCGACTATGATGAACTCTACAAAGAGACCGACCTGGAATTGAACGATCCCCGTCTTCGCAAGGTCCACAAAGACCAGCGCATTGGCGATCCCTACGTCTTTCAGAATCAGCCCATCCACGATCCCTCGTTCATGAAGGCGTTGGAGGAGTTCATCACGGTGGTGGTGAACCACTTCAAGGGACTGCCGCATCTGCTCCATTGGAATCTGATGGGCGAAATCTGGGGGTATAAGCCGTACTACAAGAAGGACGTGGGTATGATGGAGACGGGATACGACGAGTTTAACCGCAAGGCATTCAGGCAGTGGCTCCAAAAGGCGTATGCCCTGAATGAGCTTTCTCACCGTTGGGGCGCGGAGTCCGCTTACGGGGATTGGAACGAGGTGGAGCCGCCGATCCGATACCGGCCCGATCAGGATTTCAAAGGCAGAAGGCTGAATAATTGGGACGCGGCCTGGTGGGATTGGCACCGTTTCAAGCAGGAGAGCATGACCCGGTTTGTGCGCACCGTGGCCGGGTGGATCAAGGCGCTGGACGACCGTCCCATCATTGATGAGTTCAATGTGGGATTGGCGGGTTACTACGACGGCTGGAACAAGGAGGCCCGCTGGAATGATCTCACCGGCCCGGAAGGGGTGGATCATCTCGGAGTGCAGCAGTTCGAGGAGACGGTGGAACGCAATATGTTCTATCTCGCCTGTTCGCGCGGCGCCTCTTCCCCACCCCATCAACTCAATGAAATGGCAGGGGATCCGGCGGGCTACCACATGTTCTGCAGCGATGACCGCTCCCCGATGGCGGAGGATCCGGTAAAATATGTACGGCGCACCTTCTGGACGGCCCAAGCGATGGGAACTACCGGCGTGAATGTATGGGATTTGAAAGGAGAGAGCCTTTCGATCCTCGATGAGGATGGAACCAAAAGACCGACCTGGTATGAATACAAAGCCATCAATGAGGCCGCGGCCCGGATCGGCGACCGGCTGACGGCTTCCGCGCCTTTTGCGCCCAAGATCGGGATTCTCATCCTCGACGAGACTTCCCTGCGCCTGCCTTCCAAACAATCCAAGCTGGCTATAAAAATTTTGAAAGCGCTGTTGGATGGGCATTATATGTGTGAATCCGCGATCCTGACCGAGAAGGAACTGGCCGACGGAACCGCGGGCGACTATGCCGTGATCTTTGCGCCATGTATCCCGTATATCTCCCAAAAACATGCCGAACGGCTCAGGGACTACGTGAAAGCGGGCGGCACGCTGGCGCTCGGTCCGGGAGCGGGGCAATACGATCCATTGGGCAAAGCTTATGGCGGAATGATCGAGCCGCTGGTCGAAGTCGCGGGCGTGGAGGCGTCGCCGGTAGCCATCCCCGAATTCGGCAGCCACGATATGTGCTGGCAGCAGGATTTCGGTCTCGTGAAAGCCGGGGCCAATGTGCGCGGAGATTATCTGGAACGGCTCACGATCAAGTCGGACGACGTGGAGGTGCTGGCCGAATACGGTTGGCAGGCCAAATTGCCGATAGTTACGCGGTATCGTTTTGGCCGGGGACAGTGCATCTATCTCGGCGTTCAACCCGGCACGGACGAGAACATCTTTCCCGCGTTTGTGCTGAGCGTACCCAAAGAAGCCGGACTCGATCCTCTGGTGATGGTAAACTCAAAGGAGGGCGGACGCATAGACGGTCAGGTTTACGCCGGAATACGCCGCCGGGAGGAGGACTATCTGCTGATCCTCGTGGAGGCGGACGACCGGGCGCACGAGTTGAAAATTCAATTCAATGCCGACCGGATGGGATTGGCTCCCGGAGAAGGCTGGCGAGTCAGGAATTGCCTGGAGGATGAGGGAGCGGAACTTTCTGAAGCTACGGACTGGGTGTTCGATACGGATCTGGGAAATGCCGCCGTGAAGGTGTTTGATATGGTTCGGGGATAATGGTGCATCTCTCCAACCTCCTGCCGATTGGGAAGTTGCGGGAGGGTGAAGGCCAAACCGGAACCGAAAGGGTATCCGCCGTCTTGCCATTAGGTTTGAGAAGGAGTAAGTCTGTGCAACCAGAGGTGATTAAGTTTGTCTTCTCCCTTGCTCTGATGATAGCGGGGATCGGCGCAGGCCAGGTTCTGCAGAAAAAACGCTCTATTAGAACGGAAGTCCCCCGTGCACTCATGCGATGGCTGACCAAGACCTGCCTGCCTGTCATTTCGGCTTTGTCGCTGTGGGAGCTTCGTTTGACCGGACTTCACCTCCTCTGGATTCCTGTAGTGGGATCCGTTATCTCGACCCTTGCCTTTGTCCCGGCATTTCTTTTCGGCAGACGGCTTCAACTCACGCGCCAGCAGATGGGGAGCTATCTCGGCGTCGCCATGTTTTCAAATGTAGGCTATTCTCTCGGGGGATTCGTTTGCCTGGTCCTTTTCGGTGAACAGGGATTGGCGCTGGCTGTGCTTTACACGCTTTATTTATTCTTTTATATGTATGGCATTGGGTTTTCAATAGCTCGAAGTCTGGGTTCCGGGAACAAGCGTTCGTTGTGGCGGAACTTCGTAGAAAATATGTGCGACCCGGTTGCGTTTCTGCCGTTGGTGGGGGCGGCCTTGGGGATTTTGTTAAATATCAGCGGAATACACCGCTCCCCTATTTTCTCGGGGATTAACCAAATAATCGCTTCTGCGGCAACTTTCGTTACCATGCTTGCCATTGGACTTCAAATGAAATTAGAAGCACCGGGGGAGTATAAGGGCGCGGTGGTCCGAATGCTGGGCATTAAGTTCGTTTATTCCCCTCTCATTGGGGTAACAATGGCTTTAATACTTGGTCTTTCTGACCTGGAAATGAAGGTGGTCCTGGTGGAAGCATCCATGCCGTCAGCTATTACCGTATTGGTGATGGCGATGTTGTTTGATCTGGATCAACGATTGGCTAATCTCTGCTGGATTTACACGACGCTTGGTTTTTTTGTGTTTGCACCCTTTCTCTTTGTCGCCGTACGGTTGTTTTGAAATGGTTCGTTCGTAATATGCTTAACCTCCCGCAGATTCCAAATCCGCGAAAAGTTTATGATCAACCCGACACCGCAATTACAGAGGAGCTTAGGATGGCACGTATCCACCGAAACTTAGTGCAAAATCCAAAAAGGATCAACCTGCCTTCGGAGTTACTGACCGAGCCGAAGCCGCAGTTGAATTTACCGCCGATGCTTTGCAACGACGGCGCCAAAGGCGTCACCGAATTGGTGCTCGATGTGGATTTGAAACCGGGTAGCTACGAGTTCAACATGCAGCACGGGGTGACCCGAAACGAAGTGGCGCGGACGTCCAGCCAGGCCTACCTCGTCTATTTCGATGATCGGGAGATCGGCTTCGGGGCCGCACCATCTATAGATTTCACCGAGGAGGAGCGAGACCTCACCACCGACTTCCGCTGTCGCTTCATCTGCCTCGAAGCGGGCGAACATACCCTCACCGTCAAAATGATCCATCCCTGGAACGACTTCTCTCCCAATCAGCCGTTTCCATTGTATGGGATTGACCTGAAGCCTCATAAAATCAAGCGACATCGTGCTACTGTTGATCCGCTGCATCCCGGTCGCGTTCTGCTCGATGCCTGGGGCTGGCATATACCGCTCACCTACCAGCGCGACCGGCTCGGCGGATATGCGCCCGAACCGCCTCCGCTGGACACTTTCAAGTCGCAGGCTATAGACGAGAGCTTTCGCCGGGGTGCCAATGTGACGGAGTTTTACATCGTCCATGACATCGGCGAAGGTACGACTAAAAACGGCTGGCCGATGACGTGGGAGACCGATGATCCCATCCAGGGCGCGGAGTTTTACCGCAGCGTGAAATTTGAAAACTGGAGCGATCAAGACAGCATCGAGCTATGCCGCCACGCTCACTCCCGCGACTTGCTCTTTCACTGGTATGGCCATTATCCCACCGATCTGGGCGGCGATAATCCCTACGAAATATACAGCCAGTGGGTCTTCAACCTGCTGGAGAAGGCGGCGCGTGATTTTTCCGATGCATTGGGTATGGGATGGAAGGGATCGTTTGACGGATTTGTCTCGGAGACCTGCGATTTATCCCGTTCGGCGTTCTTCGTGGAGATTACCAAACGACTCTGGAAATTCAATCCGGGAGCGTATCAGATCGAGAACCGCGGACCCAACTGGGACCGGCCGATGACTGCCTGTGCCCCCAACTTTATGGTCGCTCAGGCCTGCAATCATATGCACTGGAACGGGTACGATGACAAGGACCCCATCGTAGCTTACGACCGTAAGGTGGAACACGGCAGTCTGGGCAAAAATCATTTCCTCTACCAGGCGGATTGCCGAAGTTGGTCGCCCAATTTCTTCGGCGGCAACACCCGGCCGGACTATGTGCTCAAGCAGTGCAACGATTTCTTCCGCGGCCGCGCCGAACACCCGGACGATCCGGTGGAGAGCGCGGTCTGGTGGCTCAACGAATCCAAGATCACCGGGTCGGAGGAGATGCGGAGGTACGTCTATGGCATCACCCAGGATCCGATCAAGTGTGCCGTCGCCTGCGACCTGGGAACCACCGGAGTCGGCGGGACAATGGATCGCTGGCACCGTACAGACATGTCCGAATACGACGGCGCACCCCGGTATCAAACCCGTCCTCGCTCCGAGTTCTTCCATGATACCTCCATCATCCAGAACAACTTTTTCCGAGCCTATTTCCACAAAAATATAGACGGCGGCGTCCTGCTGGTTGACTTAGAGGGATTGGCCCACTACGACTCCAATTCCCTCGCCGTTCCCCTGTCCGGAGATTTTCTTTCCACCGTCGCGCCGGGAGTGGGCAAGCTCACCCGGAAAGGCCGCTTTGTGGAACCGGCAGGGTATAAGGCGGTCTAGGAAGAAGACGCGGAGATCCAGAGCGGACGGGTGCGCGAGCGGCGAACCGTTACGATGCACAGCGACACGCCCTGCTTCAAGGTGCAAATCCGGCGAACGTCCGAGATACCGAAATTGGGCACGAGAATCGGTCTGGAGCGCTACGACTCCATGACGATGGAAGGGACAACCTATCGCCAGACCGTTTCTCTAAATTGTCCGAAAAGGATGGTGTTCGCCGATAGCCGGGGTATCCTGCCGGAACTGACGGTTTTGGTGCTGAAGCCCGGTCGGATCCAAACGGTGGAATGGGAACCGGAGAAGGGGCTGGTGCTTCAGAGCGAGGATGTAACCCAGGAAACGATAGAGTTGGCCTTTGCTATCATAGATAATGAACCATCGAAAAATGCCGCCATAGATGTGCTTCTTCAGGCGATACAGCAGGACGAACAGGAGGTGAACTTCGGTGAAAAGGAGGCTATCGAGATTTTCAACCCGCACCCCTCCCCCATCGTTCGGATTCTCAAAATCACGGACCCGAACGGCTCCCCCTATCAGGTCCGCGAGAACGGCTGGTGGATGTTCCGGGGCGCGCAGCCGAGTCTAAAACATCCCGGCTGCGACTACCTGAAAGTGTATCTGCCTGCCGAGGGTTCCGTCAAAATCCGGCGTTACGGATTCATTGATGGTGTGGTGAAGAATGGCTGGGGATGTCAGTACATCACGGCGATCAAAGAGATCGGGACGGACAAAGAACGGAAGGAAAGCTGCACCGTCGAGGTGTTCAACACGACCCCCTTGATCTTTGCGCCGAGAATGCAGTTTGCCCAAAAGATCGCCTCGGTCGAGTTGGACGGGAAGCCGTGGCACTACTTCGATGAAGATCTGGTATTTCTGCCCAATCGTCCCGGCACGGTTCGAATCGAGGTGGAATACGGCGAACCCACCACGCCGCATCTGACGCGGAGCTACGGCGTATTGGAGTCGAGCCGCTGGGACGGAAAAAAATTGGCGCTGGAATTCGGATTGCCGACCTGGGTCAACAAGCTCTATCCTGATCTGAAGCTGACGGCGATGGTAAAAACCGAGGGATGGCGCGTCGATCCCGTTGAAGAAGCATCGGTCATTTATCGAACGGAAAAGGGAGTGGTGATCGAATATCTGCCGGGCAAGGTGGCGGTTGAATGCGTTTGATGCCATTCAGGAGTGTTGGCAGTCTCCCTTAATGCAGTAAGGGGCATTACCTATCTCAAGAAAGGACGAAACACGATGTCCGAACACAAGCATATCGAAGAAAACGTCTGGGAACTTGAAACCACTACTCTCTCGCCGTACTACCCCTCGTATCTCGGCAACGGCTATCTCGGCGTCCAGATGGAGCAGGACGGCACCGGAGCAGTTGCAGATCCCCCGGTCCGAAGTTTCATCGCTGGCGTGTACGACGGCGAAACCGAGCGGTTGGTGGACATTCCTCGATGGAGCGGGATCGGATTTCGGGGCGGCGAAAACGAACTGAATCCGGACCGGTTCACCGATTTCCACCAGGTATTGAATATGAAAGAAGCCTGCTTCTCCACCCGCTATACTTGGAAAGATGAAAGTAACACCACCGATTTCGAGATCACCTTTTTTGTTTCCAGAGCCGATGCGCACCTATCCGTTCTCCGGTTCGCCTTCATCCCGCATTACGACGGCGAGATCACTTTGGAGAACGTGTTGGACGGAAATCCCTTCGACAATCTGAGCCTGCGGGATCGCGGCTCGGAGTCCGATCAAATCTATCTGGAAACGATGGCCGATACCTTCGAGGTGAAGATCGCTCAGGCGGTCAAGATGGTCTGTCCCGACGGATTGACGGGACTCGAACAGGAAACGGATTGCACCGGTTCAAAAAAGATCGGCCAGCGGCTACGGTTTCGAGTGGAAAAAGACCGGCGATATACGTTTCACAAATACGTGGGATGCTTCACTTCCTACGACTCTGAAGATCCGCTTGCGGAGGCCAGAAAAAAGGTGAGCGAGGCTGCGGGCAAAGGCTTCGAACAGCTTTTCCGGAAGCACGCCCACGCCTGGGCCGAACTCTGGGAAAGCGACATCCTGGTGGATGACCCCAAGCTCCAGCGGCGCATCCATTCCTCCCTCTACCACCTGCTTTCCAGCGTCCGCGAAGGGCAGGATCACAGCATCCCTCCGATGGGACTCTTCAACAACGGCTGGGGCGGACACATTTTCTGGGATTCCGAATTTTTCATGCTGCCCTCCCTGATTTTGCTGTATCCCGAACTCGCCAAAACGATGGTGCTCTATCGCGCCCGCACGCTGGACGTGGCCAAAGCCAACGCCAAAGCGCAAGGATACAAAGGAGCGGCCTTTGGCTGGCAGACGGGTAGAACAGGCAAAGACTGCTCCCGCGGCGGCCCTTCCGAAGAGATTCACATTGTCGGAGACGTGGCGTGGGGCCAGTGGCAAACCTACCTGGCGACGCAGGATCGGAGCTTTCTGGAAAATACCGCCGCCGAGATCATCATAGAGACCGCCAAATTCTGGGCGAGCCGTGTCACCTACAACCCGAAGGCTGACCGCTACGAGATTCTTGGGGTTATTCCTCCGGATGAGTCCACCTGTGAAGTATTCGGCATATCCACCGTGGATAACAGCGTCTTCACCAACGCCATCGCTCAGTGGAACCTGCGCGCCGCCGTCCATGTCTCCGAGATGTTAGGAAGGACGTATCCGGCTGCCTGGGAGGAGATGGCTAAAAAAATGTACTTGCCTTATGATCCGGAGCGCAAACTTTTTTTGGAATACGACGGGTACAACGGACATCCGATCAAGCAGCCCGACGTGGGAGAGATGATTCATCCCCTGGAATTTCCGATGAGTGAGGAGGTCGCGGCGAGCAATTTCGACTACTACCTCACCAAAGCCAATACGGAACTTGGGCACTCCTACTTCCCCACGATCCATCCCATTGTGGCGTGCAGACTGGGCAGACGCCGGCAGGCCTGGGAGCTTTTTCAGGAATGGGACGCCTTCTTTCTGCCGCCGTTCGAGGTCATGCGGGAGATTCTGCTCACTGATAAGGGCATCGTCTTCCTCACCGCGATCGGGGGATTTTTGCAGAACTTCCTCTATGGCTTTGGCGGAATTCGATTGCGGGAAGACGGCCTGAAAGTGGAACCATTTCTGCCGGATGAGCTATCGAGGATCACCTTCAAACGGATCTATTTCGGAGGGAAGGCCTATCGGTTGACCGTCGAGAGGATAGGCGGTCAGGAGAGGTATGAACTCAAGGAACGATGAGCATTATGAGAGGAAAAATAGGTTGACTTCACAGGAACGGATCAAGGCCCTTTTGAATTTTCAGACTCCGGACCGGGTCGCTAAAGCCGACAGTTTTTGGGAGGAGACGGCGGAGCGCTGGCATCGGGAAGGACTGCCTGAGAATCGGTCGCCGGGGGAGTACTTCGGCACGGATGAGATTTCGGGAATCGGAGTGGACCTTTCCGGACAATTGGAATGCAAAATCATCGAGGAGACCGAAAGATACGTCATCCTGATCAACGAAAATGGCGTGACGCGCAAGGCCCTGAAGGGAGAGGACGGCCGCTGGTCCCAGCACAAGGACTTTGCGGACCTGGATTTTACCGTAAAGGACCGGAAGAGTTGGGAAGCGTATAAGGAACGATTACAGCCCTCCGAAAGCAGAGTCCCGCCGAAGGTGAAACAAATGTACGATGAGCGGAGAAGCAAAGGGAAGTTCATCGTTTACACCGGCTCCGACCCGTACGAGAAGACCCAGGGCGTAATCGGCCAAGTGCCTCTCCTCACCGGGATGGTCGAGGATCCCGACTTGATCCGCGACATCTTTGAGACCCACGTCACTTTGATGATTCGGATGTGTGAAATGCTCATGGATCAGGGCGTTGTCTTTGACGGCGCTTGGTTCTACGGCGATATCGCTTACAACAAAGGGTTGCTTTTCTCACCGAAGGCCTATCGAGAGGTTCTCATGCCCAGCCACAAACGGCTCTTCGACTTCTGCAACGCCCACGATATGCCCGTGATTTATCATACCGACGGCGATGTCCGGGATGCGATTCCGTTTCTGATCGAGGCGGGGATACGCTGTCTGCAGCCGCTGGAGGCGAAGGCCGGTATGGATGTGCGGGAACTGAAAAAGGTGTATGGCGACCACCTGGCGTTTATGGGCAACATAGATATCCAGGTGATGAGCAGCGGAGACCGGAGCCTCATCGAGGAAGAGGTGAAAAACAAGGTTCTTGCCGCCAAAAAAGGAGGCGGGTACATCTACCATTCCGACCACTCCGTTCCGCCTTCGGTGAGTTTTGAGAGTTATGAGTGGATGATGGAGTTGGTGGATCGGTATGGAAAATATTGAGCGGTTCAGGCTCTTACGATAACAAACCTCTTGGTTCAGAATTTTCGGAAGGTTGGAATTAAAGAAAAATGAAGGTGAATAAAAATAGGGTTAATCGGATGCGGAAGCGTGGCGGATTACGGACATCTGCCAGCCATCGGCGAAGTGAAGGAAGTCGAGCTGATCGGTCTGGCGGACCTCAATGAACAGCATCTTCAAGAGCAAGCCGAAAAATATGGCGTAAAGCACACGTTCACGGACTACCGAGATTTTCTGAAGATGGAAGACTTGGAGGCCGTTGCGGTGACCACGCCCGCCAATACGCACCACCGCATTGTGCTGGATGCCCTCGATGCCGGCAAGCACGTACTGTGTGAGAAGCCCATTTCAGATGAGCTCGATAAAAGTTGGGAAATGGTGGAAGCTGCCAGGTCCGCCGGAAAAATATTCGCCGTCTGTTTTGAATATCGAATGTGGGGCCCGTTTAGAGACATCAAGCAATGGCTCGACAAAAATCTCATCGGAACAATCCACGTGTTGCGCCTGATTTACAATTGGAACGGGCCGAATGGTGATGGACAGCGACGTAAGCTCCACATGACGGTAGAAGGCGGCCCGATCTACGACTGCGGCGTGCACTATTTCAATTTGGGCCGTTGGTATCTGAACAGCGAGTACCGTCAGATCAACGCCACCGGGGTGCACGTAGAAGGCTATAAAAATCCCGATCACGTCATCGCCACAGTCGAGTTTGAAAACGGAACGGTCGGTCTGATTGAGGAAAGCTATATCTACACCACCCGCAGCAAAGACGGGCACAAATTCACTCAGATTGAATCCGTGCGTCTATTCAAAATCATGGGTTTTCCGACAAAATCAGACCTATCAAAAAAAAAGCTCCATCCAGGTTTCCCCGGACGGAGCTTTTTCTGTTTCTAAGCCGAGCCAGCCTACACCTTTACCACGTTGGCTGCCTGGGGCCCCTTCGGGCCATCCAAAATGTCGAACTCGACCGCCTGACCTTCATTCAACGACTTGAACCCATCCCCTTCAAGGGCTGAGAAATGTACGAACACGTCATCGCCTTCCTCTTGCTCGATGAATCCGTACCCCTTGCTGTCGCTGAACCACTTCACTGTTCCTGATGCCAAGATACTCACCTCGCTTCCTTATTGGATATGTAGCGGCGGGTGTTCTTGTCCGAGAATGCGCCAAAAAAAAACCACAAAAGCCGAGTACAACGCTTTTGTGGTCCATGTTCTTAACATTTCCCATACAAAAACTGCCTCCAACTTCTTCAAACAGTTCCTAATGTACCCTTTCCGTCGGGAAATGTCAAGGATTTTTTTGTATTTGGGGATTTTTTTTGAGCATTTCTCTCACGGAACCCACATTAGCCTGATCTGCCTCCAGGTGATCCGGGAAGAACCGGGCAGCGGTTTCCAGCGGAAATGGTTGCGTGCGCCTGTAGTTTTGGAAGATACGGCCGAGGCGGTCAAGAACACGTTGTTGACCTCGCGCGGCTTCGTGGATTGGATTTATCGGCAGGACGATGCGAGGAAATTCGAGATGCCGGATCGGTCGAGCAAAGAGCTGGTTCGGGCGCGATTGGCGTTCGGGGCGCAGTTTCTATCGGATCTGTAGTACACGGCGTGGGTGCGCAGTGCGGAGGAGGTGGAATAGAACCCGCGTGAAACGTGAGACGTGAAACAAAGCTGTCAGCCCTTCCCAGTCCCTGGAAAAAAAGCTCCATCCAGGTGTCCCCGGACGGAGCTTTTTCTGTTTCTAAGCCGAGCCAGCCTACACCTTTACCACGTTGGCTGCCTGGGGCCCCT
>JAUWMS010000553.1 GCA_030613045.1 Candidatus Latescibacterota bacterium
TTCCTCGATCTTTTTCCGGGGATCTTCAGGAGGAGTCTCCTCCCGCATCGTCAGTTCCATAAAATCCGGAGGAACGCGCACGTTGAGTTTTTCCGCACCGTATTCGATGGACAATTCCTGCCAATCCGAAATGTCCACGCGGCGCAATGCCTCCATTACGTCTTCTTTCATAGCCTCCATCCTCGATGATAGGGTTCTGGTCAAAATTTCACGGCGCCGCAGCGCGGCAAAACCGCAAAAAAACCAAAAGCAATGGGACACGGAAACCACGGATTTACACGGATCAAACAAAGTAGTTTTAGATGGAAAACCGAACAAACCTTACCGTCCTCGCTCTGAAAAAATTTGTAAAAAAACAAGGTTTCGTAGGTTTGTAGTACAGAGTCCGCAAGAAAAAAGAAAGTGTGAACGTGAGAAAGCGGGACGGTGAGACCCCTTTGTGCCCTCCCTTCATGTCTAAATCCCCTCGGCGAGCTTCGCGGACGCTGCCCTGAAGATTCCCGTTTTCAGTTCCAATGAAAGGCTAAAGCCTGAATTCCGGGGGAGGGAATTCAGGCTTATCAGGGATCAGGGGGCAGGGGCAGAGATCGGGGTGGCGCTCGTTTTCCTGACCCCCGACCCCTAATCCCCGATCCCTGACGTTTCACGTTTCACGCATTACGGAATCAGAGACAGATCCCCGCTGTACGCCGCCTCGAGCGTAGGCCGCATCAGCGTATCCACGTCTCCGCGCTCCACGTCCATCGGTGCGGGCATATTCTGCAGCTTCATCTTCAACTGCGGATTTTTGGCCGCCTCCACCATGACCGCGATGTGCTCCTCGGGAACCCCAGCCTCCTTCAGCGTGGTTGGAAATCCCAGTTTCCGGGAGAAAGCGATCATCCCCTCGGCCACGGTCTGGGCCAACGCACGCCCCCCGAGCTTGTCCAGATTCACCTCGTCCGCGATGAATCCCGCCTCCTGGAAGATCGCTCCCACCGTTCGGTTCTGCGGCTCGATGGCCTTGGCGAACAGCACGACGTAATAGGGATTCAGCACCGCGCATGCCCTTCCGTGCGCGAGATAACGGGTCAACTGAAAACTCCCCAAATGCCCCGCGTTCGTGCCGCCCCGCTCCATCTCGCCGGTTTTCGGGTTCTTTTTGCCGATCATAATCGCATACCCGCCCAAATCCGTGCCGAGGCCGAGCGCCACGCGGGCATCCAGATCGTTCGGATTCGCCATCGTTTTGGGGAGATTTTCCACGATGAGCTTCACGCTGGTCTCGGTGATCTCCTCGATCTCCTCGTAATAACACTTCCCCGTGGCGCCGATGAAGACCTCCCAGCAGTGCGCAATGCCGTCCAGACCGCCGTCCAAGGTCAGTGATATCGGAGCGCCCTGCGTCACCCGGTAATCGAAGACCGCCGCCGGGGGAATAATGGCTTCATCCACGATGAGCTTTTTGATGCCCGTGGCCGGATCGGTGATGTTGGAGTATTTCGTCAGATGCGCGCCCGAACTGGCGGCCGTCTCCACCGCGATCACCGGAATCGTTGGTTTCCCCTCTTTCTCAGAGACCTTTGTTACCTCCCCGACGCCGAAATACGGCTCGATATCGGAACCCGCGTACCCGGCCAACACGGAGGCCGCCTTCCCCGCGTCAATCGTGCTGCCGCCGCCCACCGCGATGATGCTGTCCGGCTGGACCTTGGCCACGCTCAACGCGATACGATACACATCTTCCCTCGGCGCATTGGGACCGGCTCCTCTTACGGGTTCTCCATATTCCACCCCATTGGCTTCGAGAGACCGTGTGATCTCTTTCAGAAAGGGATCGAACCACTCCCCGCCCTTTTCTCCGTACTGCGGGACCACCAGCATCGTGCGTTTTCCAAATTGTGCGGCAAACGCGCCGACCTTATCCAGCACATCCGAGCCAAAGGCATACCCGTCGCCTTTCCAATCCTTCAACAACGCTTCCGCTCTGCGTTCCTGTTGTCCCATGATGGTTCCTCCTTAGGGTTTTGGGTTTGTCCGACTATGTGATGTTTCTCAT
>JAUWMS010000203.1 GCA_030613045.1 Candidatus Latescibacterota bacterium
CTTGTCCTGCTCTTCGGTAACGGCAACCGCCCAAGCTGTGGCGGTCAGGAATAGGACTATTAGCAATACGGTCATGGCTTGCTTCACGATGTTCCCTCCATCTTGAAGACCGTTCTTTCTGAGAGCGGTCTGCATGTTTTCAAATACTCCGCGCTTTCCTGTTTGATTGCTGCCCTTCCGAAAAACAGTTCCTTCGTTATTCCCATCCATGTCCCTCCTATTCTGAATCGAATGGTCTATTTAGTATGGAATATATAAAAGCATCGCATACGAAATAATTGGATTTTAAGATACTCCTTTCGCGCACAAAAGTCAAGAAAAAAATGGGCGTGGCCTTTCACGGGAAAGCCGGGAGGGAGTGTTTTTTTGGAGTTGGTTCGGGATTTTGCAGTCCCGAACCATAGATGCCGCAAGGCTGAGCGACTGCTCCATCCCTTTTGGACGCATAGAAAAAGACCTCCGGGGTCTGGCTGACCACGGAGGTCTATGTGGAAATCGCGGAGGAAGGCGCCGAATCCGGGCGGAAGGTGTTTTGAGAAATAGGGGCTTGAACAAAACTCCAGGCTCAACGCAGAGACGCAGAGAACTCCAATGAGGAATGAGCAATTTCCCCCTTAAATTGGAGGGGGCGGGCGGGGTATTGTTCATTCGTCATTGTTCATTGCCTTTCTTCCCGGCCGACAAAATCATGCCCTCCTGAAAGCGTTCAGCGTCTCCAGATAGCTATCGGGAAGACCAATATCGTAGCGGCGTCCCTCGACGACATAACCGAGGAACCCATCTTCCTGGCGGAGGCGGTCCAGACAGGAGGTCAACTGGAATTCGCCGCGCTCACGAACATTGTTTGTAATGTGCTCTTCTAAGTAGTCGAGGAGTTGGGGCTTGACGATATACTGGCCAAAGACCGTGAGGTATTCCCCTTCCTCCAGGACTTCGACGCGCAGGTTGTTCCGGGCGTATTCCAGGTTCGGCTTCTCCGCAAACTCCGAGACGGACAGCAGGCGTCCGGGCTCCTCCCAAACCCCCGCGACCACCCCGAAATTCACGATGTCCGCTTCCGACGTTTTCTTCAAACCAAGCACACTAATTCCGTGCCGATCGTACACCTCGAGAAGCTGACGGGCGCAGGGTACTTTCGTATCCGAGCCATACAGGTGATCGCCGAGCATCAGGAGAAAAGGCTCGTCTCCGATCCACTCGCGCGCGCAATACACGGCATGCCCAAAACCCTCCTGGGCGTCCTGCGTGATAAAAGTCACGCGTCGGCCCACGTCGAGGAGCCATTTGGAGTATTCCTGGAAAGGCCGGGACAGTTTGTTGTAATTCTCGATGGACACCTGAACGCTGAAAAACGACTGAAACGCTTCCAGATCCGAGGACTGGACCACGATGCACACCTCTTCGATCCCGGCATTTAACGCCTCTTCCACGATCAACAAGATGGCGGGCTTGGCAATGCCATCCCGGTCTATGATGGGAAACAACTCCTTTTTCGTCGCCTTGGACGCGGGGAACAAGCGCGTTCCAAACCCCGCGGCCGGGATCAGGGCTTTTCGGACCCGGGTGCCCGCATACTGGCTGAGTTTCAGGCAGGGCATCTTCAGATCGCGCTCGATGATCTCCACGATTTTCTCCTGAGCCGCCTCGTCCCTTGCCACGAACTGCGCGGTTCCATCCCCCTGCGAACCGACGCCCTAACCGCCCCAGCCGTACTCCTGAATCGGGGGATACGCGAGGACTTTGTGCAGCACTTCGGCCGTCAACTGGGACGGACACGCAGGGCCTACGTATTGATCGAACAACTGCTGGGCCTCCCGCATCAACGCCCCGATGCGCGGGGCATCTCCGGCCACAAGAGCCTGCCGGGCCTGATCGACGATCCGCTTGTTTATCTCGCCGAGGTACTGCTGCACGCCTTTTTCCACCGCGGTTTCCGCTATGGGATAGCAGCGATTCAGGCGCGCCAGGATTTCCATCGTATCCTTCTGAGCGCACAAATCCACGATGACAAAGAACAAATCCTTCTTTACGCGCAACTCCGTGCAGTCCAGATGCTCCCCGTCGAAGGCCATCAGAACCGGACGGTTGCCGAAGGCGCAGCCCTGGTCCATACGACCGCACCGGGAAGGGGTCAGAATCTCCCCCTGATAGGCTATTTCCATCTCGCCGCGCACGGTCATCTTCAGATCATAGATCCGGTTGAAGGCGCGGGCCGCGAGAACACATATCGCGGCGCTGGAGGAAAGCCCTTTCTTCACGGGAAGGTCCGTCTTGAAGTTGTGAATCCGGAGTCCCCGGACGTGGTAGTGGGTCATGATCTGATAGGCCACCCCGGCGATGTAGCTGAAAAACCCCCCTTCCTGCGCTTCTTTGAGCAGGGGGCGCTTGTCCATTGGGATCGTTTTGGGCCCCGCCGTTTTTCCATCGGGCATCAGAGAGGTGATCACCAGTTCCGTGGGATGGGGCGTCACCTCAGCATGGATGCCCTGGTTCGTGCCCGTGATCAGCGTGTATCCCTTCTCGATATCCGTATTGATCCGCCGGTACCCGCCCGCCCAATCGGAGTGCTCGCCAAAAAGACAGATGCGCCCGGGAACGAAAATTTTCATGGAGACCTCCATTGCGTGAAAGGCATAGTGCCGCGCCAAAGGGGGAAAGTGGGAAAGTGGGAAAGTGAGAAAGTGAGACAAAATCTCTGGTATTCAAAGATTTCAGCTCACATTCTCCAAGTTTCTAAGCGGAAACTACTGCTTTGCCAAGCGCGAGTTGCCGGAGAGGAGCGAACCTTCCGTGTGGCGATAAATCGCCCCGCTCCTTGAGCAAAGGCCAATAAATTGGGCTAACCCGCGCGGGACTATCCGTCAAATCCCACTTGGCAGACCACTATGGCCTTCAGCAAAAAAAAGGGGCGTTGACCTCCGAAGTGTGACCTCCGTCAACGTTTTGGGAGTTCCTTTTGCGTATCTTCGACCAAATGAACCGGTTCACCGCCGGGATCGCAAAGGACTCCCTCACATTTTTTTTCTCAGCGATCTCGGCGCACGCTGTGGTAAAAAGGCTGGAGGGTCGCTGCGATGCCGAGATTACTGGCCGTCGTTTCCAGAAGTCTGGCCGGGCTTTTCGATGCGCTCATCCCTTTTCTGATGTTGGGAATTTTAGGGCTGATCGCTTATTGTGTGATTCATGGGGTCTTCTGACGCCAGCGGAACCCCTTGAGCAATTTTTGAGATGCTTTTGTGGATTTGTACCCCTTATGGAGGAGTCAGGAGTCAGAAGTCAGGAGGAGAAACCCCGTAGAGCGTTTCCGGTATTCTGAATGCTGACTCCTGAATTCCAAAGCAAGAGCTAACAAAAGCAAGATGAAAATCACTTAAACTTTGGGAGTAACCCCTGCCACGGAATTACACGGAACAACGCAAAATAGTCCGTGTACTTCCGTGAATATCCGTGGCAAGAATGTCCGTAATCACTTCCCCTCCTCCGGCCACACGGGCGTCCGCGCCTCCGGGATCATCCCCTCTTGCCCTTTGCGGAGGACGATAGTTTGCTGCCATGCTTCGTCGTTCCGAGGCATGGGGTGCGCATCGTCCGGATGCGCAAAATACAGGTGCGGCCCCCTCGATTCGTCCCGCAAGCATGCGGCCCGCATAACCATCTCCGCAACGTCGTACATATTCCTCGTCTCCAGGGCGAATGCCCATCCCTCCTCGTCCGCGTGGATGCCCCCGGTTTTCAAGGCCGCGAGCGCATTCAGGCCCTCAGTCAAACCTTTTTCCGTACGCACGACGCTGGCGCATCCGGAGAGTATCATCTGAATCCGGGTTCGAACCTGCGAGGCCGGCAGACCTTGTGTTCGATCCGCGAGGGCCTCGAGGTACGCCTTCCACCGCGCAACCCGGTCGGCGCCGACGGGCATCAACCCGATGGTTCCGGCTTCCTCCGCCGCAGCACGTCCGGCGATCTCTCCAAAAACCTGCGCATCCATCAGCGCATTCCCGCCGGGACGGTTCGCACCGTGCTGCCCACCGGCCACTTCACCCGCCGCGTACAGTCCCGAAAGCGTGGTGTCCGCCCGCGTCCGAATCTTCACCCCTCCCTGAAAATGCTGAATCGCCGGGGCCAGCTCGATGCGGTCTCCGGCCTCCAGATCCACGCCGTGCTCCCGGAGCCACTCGATGGACGCCGGATTGATCTCCCGCAGCCGATGGAGCGGAGAACGACTGCGCTCCTCCGAAGAAATTTCCGCCTTGATCTCCGTGTGATACCGCGTCTGCGCCTCTTGGGGAAGGTCATCGAAGTCGAACCCCGCCGGATTCTTTGAGTAATCGAGATAGACCGTATGCCCGGCCCGCATCTCCTTGAACACCGCGACGTCTATGACGTGGGACGGCTCCTCGTTGGACACCGGCCAGCTGGCGCCTTTTCGGAAGACCACGTGATAGATCTCCCCCAGCGGCGTGCTCTCAGGAAAATATTTCGGCAGAAATTCCTCGCCGCGCTCGTTGATGAAACGAGGGAGTGAACGCATCATGCTGCCGGAGCAGGCCAACTGTGTCTTCGTCGAGGAAAGTCCGATCTGGATGAATTCCATATTCACCAACTCCGCGCCGGCCCGATACGCCATCGCGTATCCGCTTCCGTCCATTCCCGGCGGAAAAACGTGCACCTTAAAGGCGTTTCCCGCGCCGCCCGTTCCGAGCACGATGGTCTTTGCGCGGATCATCAGAGGGGCTGCCTCCCCCTGTTTCGCTGCGCGGCGCACGATTCCGAAAGCTCCGATCACCCGGCTCCGATCCTCAGCAAGAATCAGGTCGGCGATCATCGTGTGTTCGATCACCGGAATGTCCATGGCGCGGACCTTGCGGACCAGCGCCTCCTCGATGTGATTGGCCGTGCGCGGTCCGGTGTAACATGCGCGGGCATACTCGGACCCGTCCGTGATGAACTGATCCGCGCGTCCGTCCTCTTTTCGAACAAAGGGCACGCCGAGACGGCTTAGATATTCGAAGGCCGCTCCGGAATGCTTTCCGTGGAGTTCGGCCAGATCCCAGTCGGACACGCACCCGCCGATGCGGTACACGTCGTCCGTGTGAAATTTCCAGCTGTCCGCCGTGCCGGGCTCAGTATAGGGCAAGGTGGCGTGGAAGGCCATGCGATCCGAACAGGCGATGGCCGTGACACCGCTTTTCCCCAAAGTTCCTTTGGTCACGATTAGCACCCGAAGCACCGGCGTGGTCTCTTTGGCGGCAATGGCCGCACGGAGGGCGGCTCCGCCGGCACCGATGATCAGTACGTCACACGAGTAAGATTTCATAGAATCAAATTCCTTTGCACCGCAAAGACGCAAAGAGCGCAAAGAAAAACAAAAGACAACGGTTGAAGTTCTTCGCATCCTTGCGGTGAGTGCTCTAAATCTCCCGCGGGTTCCGAACCCGCGGGAGGTTGTCTGTAGGATTTAACCTTGTTCTTTGGAGTTCTTGGCGTCCTTTGCGTCTTTACGGTGAGAATAGCCTTTGTTGTGAGAATAGCCTACCCTTTCGAGGCCGCATAATACGTCTGCACCGGTTTTCCTTCGCGCGCCGAACGATTCGCGGCCAGGGTCACATCCAAAGAGCGGAGGGCGTCGCTATACGGCGAACGGATCTTAGAGCCGTCTCCGGTTTTCACCGCCTCGATGAACACCGCGTCTATGGATGGAGCCGGCGCAAGTTCTGCCTCCAATTCGGGATATTCCCCCGGTTCCGCGCTGATGGAATCGTACCCCCACTTCAGCACCGCGTCTTT
>JAUWMS010000454.1 GCA_030613045.1 Candidatus Latescibacterota bacterium
GCACCACTCCGAGCAGATCGCGGCCACCGAGGGGCTCGAGTTGACGGCGGTATGCGACAGAGATCCGGCCCGCCTCGAGGCCGCGAAGGAGGAACAGGGAGAGCAGATTGCGACCTTCACGGATGCGGAAGAAATGGCCGCCAGCGAAGTCATTGACCTCGGCGTGGTCATCCTTCCGCCCGCGTACCCTGCTTCCGCCCTCAAGCCGGTCCTGAATGCCGGCCTGCCCGTGATCACGGAAAAACCCTTTGCCATCACCGCGGCCGAGTGCGACGAGGGGATCGCCCTGGCCAAAGAAAAGGGCGTGATGCTCTCGGTGTACCACAACCGGCACTGGGATTCGGATGTGCTGACCCTTCGGAAAATCGTGGAGGCGGGGACCATCGGCGAGGTATATTCGTTGGAGTGCAATATGGTGGGATACGGCAGACCGGGCCAGGCATGGCGATCCCATAAGCCCATCTCCGGAGGCGTGCTCTACGATATGGGCGCGCATCAGTTTGAGAAAATTTTTCAATTGCTGCCCAAAAGCGACAGGGAGGGGAATCCCATCAACCGCCGCGCCAGCCTGTATGGTCACTTTCTGAAGAAGGTGTGGCACGACACCACCATCGAAGACTATGCCCGGGCGTACGCGCGCTGCGATGGCGGGGTGGAAGCCCAGGTCGTCGTATCCAGTATGTGCAGCGCATCCAAGCCGCTCTGGATCGTGTCGGGCACCCGGGGTTCCGTGGTGATCCCCGGCTGGGAGGACAATGCGGTGTTGACGACCGTGGACGATTCGGGGCACCGGTTCACCACGCAAGTCCCGCAGATAGAGGGCGTTTGGGGCAGCTACTACAAAAACGTCGCGGATCATCTGCTCGCCGGCGCGCCCCTCATCATCACCCCGGAATGGGCCAAAGGCCCGATTCAGTGCATCGAGGGGTGTGAGATCGCGGCACGGGAGAATCGGATCGTGGAGGTGGCGTTCGATTTTTGAGGCATGAAACGTAAAACGGTTCGGGAGCAACTCCGAACCGTGCGGTTTATCGCACGGCGGCGGCGGGATTTCCTACTCACCACTCACAACTCACTACTCACCATTCACCACCTACAGGAAGGAGACCGTGTGACGTCCGAACAAGATGCACTGGATCTCGTGATCATCGCGGATATGCACTACGTGGATCAGGCCGACCATGTCTGCCCGATCCCAACGCGGAATGCGTCCCTCGGCAGAGAGCTTATCCAACGGGTATGGCAGCGAATTCAACGCACAGGCCTGCCGGACGCCATCGTGCTCATGGGCGATCTCGTGGACAACGGAGAAGCCCCCGGCGCGGAGCAGGACCTGACCGCGCTGAAGGCGGAATTGGAGGACATCGGCGTTCCGATCCTCGTGGTGCCCGGCAACCACGACGGCGATCCGGAGCGGCTATTGCGCCTCTTCGGTGATCGTCCGGGGCTTCACGAGATCAACGGCTATTTATTGATGACCTTCGCGGACCGATACGCTCCCGACGACCGGGCCGCCCGATCCCCGGAGGGCCTCAAGATGATCCGGGAGGTGCGTTCGGCGCATCCCGATTCCCCCTTGCTAATCTTCCAGCACAACCCGATCCATCCGCCGGTGGATAGTTCCTATCCGTATAATCTGACCAACGCGCCGGAGGTGATGAAAAGCTATGCGGAGCACGGCGTCGTGCTCTCCGTGAGCGGACACCTGCATGGCGGATCGCCGCTTTGTTACGCGGACAACGTGGGTTATGTCACCTGTCCCGCACTCTGCGAGTCCCCGTTCCGATTCCTGCGCATTCAAGTCCGTGGACACGAGGTCACGGTGCGAGAGGATCGCTTGAAAATGCCCGAAGCCCCTCCGCTCGTGGATGGACACGTGCACACCGAGTATGCGTATTGCGCCTCGACCGTGACCGCCACAGGAGCCATCGAGCGCGCCGAAAAATTCGGCTTGGCGGCCATCACTTTCACCGAGCACGCGGGTCAGCTCTATGTTTCCAGCGAAGACTATTGGAACGGGCGATTCCTCAACGAGCCGGAACTCCTCCGGCAATCCCGGACCGAGGGGCGAGACCGGATGCGCGCGTATCGCACGGAGATGCAAGCCCTGCGCTCCTCCTTCGTCCGGATCGGCCTCGAGGTCGAGTGCGACCGGAACGGGGAACTGAGCCTCCTCGACGAAGATCGCGCCGGCTGGGACTTGCTGATCGGCGCGGTGCACTTTCTGCCGGAACCCTTTGAAGGCGACATTGAGCGCGGATTCATGGCGCTGACCGAAAAACTGTTGCAACAAAAGGTGGCCGTGCTGGCCCACCCGTTTCGTTTCTTCCGACGAAACAAGATGGACATCCCCCGGCATCTGTTTCCACCGATGGCACGGTTGCTGGCAAAGTAGGGCGTGGCGGCTGAGATCAATTTCCACACCACCGAGCCGGACCCGGATTTCTTCCGATGCTGCCTGGAGGAAGGCGTGCCCATCTCCTTCGGAAGCGACTCTCACGCGCTCTACGAGGTCGGCGAATTCGCCCCGCACCTCGATGTGCTTCGACAGGCGGGAGCGGGTGAACACTTGGAGGACGTGCTCTTTTCGCGCTGAATCCTCACTGCCGTTGCTCCTCTGACCGTGCGATAGACCGCATGGTTCGATGAAAGGGTAGGATGTGATCCTCGCACAAAAAAACGCCCCGTTTCGACGGAAGCGGGGCGTGAAAAATACGACAGCATCTTTTCGATGAGAGCTACCCGGAGGACCTCAAAAATGGAAGTCCGACAGCCCCAAAATGCTCCCATCCGGATTCTTCTCCGGCTGCCATGATCTGACGTAGATTTTGGGTTGCTTGGGCTTATTCAAGTCGAGCATCAAGAAGAGATAGCCCTTATCTGAATAGTTCGCGGAATACCAGTTCTGTGCAATTTGAATCCCATAGACTTTGTCTTCCCCCCCTATCTTTTTGATCGTGTTCTCCTCAAAATGGATATTCACAAATTCGTTGCGCCCGAACACCCATTTCAGGCTGGCTATGTATTCTTGTTTGGCCAATCGGACGTATCGCACTCGCTCCCCCAGCACCTGATACATGCCGTCAATCGGTTCCGCCTCTTTCAATACGTGTCCCACGATAATCAACGCATTATCCGCAAAGATGGATTCGATATAGTCTATGCGTTCCAGACAATAGGCCGTCTTATAGTATTCCATAAACTGAATGAGCTGGTATTTGTGCTCCGGCCCGCCAAACC
>JAUWMS010000069.1 GCA_030613045.1 Candidatus Latescibacterota bacterium
GAACTCCTCGCGATCTTCACATCCGCCTACAACACCTCCAAAAAAGCGCCCTGATAGTCGGCAACGCTCGAAGGTTCTACGATCCGGTTTGCTCAATTTTGGCAATTTTTGAAATCTTTGAAATTTAGGCAATGCAGTTTGGGAGGTTGTTATGATTATCACACAGACGCCGCTTCGGATCAGTTTGGCCGGAGGCGGGACGGATTTTCGGGGATTTTACGAGCAGGAGGATGGGTTCGTGGTGAGTTCGGCCATTGATAAATACGTGTTTGTAATCGTGAAGGAGCGTTTCGATGATCGGATCTACATCAACTATATGAAAAAAGAGATCGTGGATTACGTAGATGAGATCCAGCATGAACTCGTGCGGGAGGCGATGAAGATCACCGGCGTCGAGCGCGGCGTGGAGATCACGATGCTGGCGGATGTGCCCTCCGGAGGGTCCGGTCTGGGATCGTCCAGCAGCATCACGGTGGGGCTGCTGAATGCTTTGTATATGTACCAAGGGGAGCAGGTGCCGGCGGAGCGGTTGGCGCGGGAGGCATGCGAGATCGAGATCGAGCGGTGTAGCAAGCCCATTGGGGTCCAGGATCAGTATATTGCGGCGTATGGGAATCTGCGGAGTTTTCGATTTCGGGCAAGCGGCATGGTCGAGGTGGAGCGCATCCCGATTGCCGATGCCCGGAAGCGCGTGCTGGGTTCCAATCTGTTGTTGTTTTTTACGGCCAAAACGCGGAAAGCGGATGTGATCCTGCCCGAACAGCAAAGCCGGATCGCGGCTCGGCTGGCGGTGCTTCGTAAGCTCAAGCAATATGCGATAGAGGCCAAAGGGTCTATTGGGGAAGGCCGCTTCGATGAGGTAGGGCGGATACTGAAAGAAAGCTGGGAATTCAAGAAACAGATGGCGGGCAAGATCAGCAACGGGGAGATCGATGCGATGTATGACAAGGCCATGTCCGCCGGGGCGTTGGGGGGGAAGATCTCGGGCGCGGGAGGCGGTGGGTTTCTGTTGGTCTATGCGTAGCGGGAGTGGCAGAATGCCGTGCGGGAGGCGCTCAGTGATTTTCGTGAGCTTCCTTTTTTCTTAGAGGACGATGGGAGCAAGGTGATTTTCAATGTGAGAAGATATTCGGCGAAATAGGATCGGAAGGCTTGTGTGAAAAAGCCGAAAGCTTGAGACGTTACGAGGAGAACGTTATGGGTGAAGTCAAGATTTCCCTTTGGATGGAGAATGCGGTGGATCGGGAACGATATCTGGTCCACGAGATACGGGAAGATCAGATCCGTTCGATAGAGGCGCGGGCATTGGTGGATACGGGGGCTACTATGTTGGCGCTTCCTCAGGAAATGGTAGAACGTCTCGGACTGCGTATCCGTGGTCAGGTGATTGTGACGTATGCGGATGAACGGAAGGAGGAGCGTCCCCGGGCCGGGATTGTCACGGTTCGCGTGGGAGATCGGGATACGGACGTTGATTGTGTGGTGGGTCCCCCCAACAGCGAGCCGTTGCTGGGGCAGATCGTACTGGAAGCGATGGATTTGCTGGTGGACTGTGTGCATCAACGGCTGGTGCCTCGTCCCGAATCGCCGTTTTTGCCTTTGCTTAAGATGAAATAAATGGTTAGAACGCTGTTTTCTATGAGGGAGCGAATATGATTACCTCGTATTTTTCGAAGGTGCGGGAAGTCTGCGGACGGATGGATGCGGAGCCTGTGGAGACGCTGATCCACATATTGTACGGGGCATACGAGCAGGGGCGACGCGTGTTTATATTCGGAAATGGCGGAAGCGCGGCCAATGCTTCTCATTTTTGCGAGGACGTGGCCAAGGGCACGCTTGCGAGTATGGAGACGGAAAAGCGGATCAAGGCGATCAGCCTCACCGATAATGTGCCCTATATCACCGCGTGGGCGAACGACGAGGGGTACGACCGGATTTTCGAGCAGCAACTGATCAGTTTGTGCGAGGCGGGCGACGTGACCATTGCCATCAGTGGATCGGGGAATAGTCCCAATGTCCTGAGGGCGACCGAGTATGCCGAAGCGCACGGTATGTTCAATGTGGGGATGACCGGGTACGACGGCGGGAAGCTGGGGAAGATGGTGAAATTGCAGGTACACGTGCCTTCGTTTGATATGGGGCTGGTGGAGGGCGTGCATGGGATGATCATCCACTATGTGGTGGATACGCTTGGCGAGCGGATTTGCGCGAAGACGTCTTGAAATCCCTTTCTCACCGCAAAGGCGCAAAGAGCGCGGAGAAAGAAACATAAACGCCTGAGCGTTGCATAGAAGAATTCGCCCGTTCTACGCTGCTGGGAGACCCCCAGGCGATTCGCGTGCTTGGATTTTTGACCAAGGGCAATCGGATCGGTGAACAGAGGATGGAAGAGGAGTTCAGTTGCCAGTGATTCGGAAAATGGCGATTTCGGCATAAGCGGAATAACCCCCAAGGGCGGGAAGACGTCGGCAAGGAACGTCTCCCCGCTCTTTTTTTGTTTTTGGGGGGGGAATTGGGACTTGACTTTGAGGCTCGGATGTCGTATTTTAGGTGGGTTCACGCAGGAGTTTGCAGGGGGCGTTTCAACGCCTTACACCCGAGTTCGGGCGCTGAGGATAAAGGATGAATTTCAAGAGGAAGGAAGATGAGATGCCGAAACTTAAAGAAGTGAAAGTGTCCTATGAACAGATTTTTGATCTGGCCGGACAATTGAGACCGGATCAAAAGACCGCTCTGATGATCTCTCTGATAGGGGAGAAGACGTATCGAGAAGGGCTTTATCGGTATGCTGAAAAATTAGCCGAAGAGAGGGGCTTCAGCCATCTTGGCGAGGAGGATGTCGAACGATGGCTTCATGAGGGGAAAGGTTGAGTGTGCTTAGAGTTGTCATTGACACGAATGTCTATATCTCCGGGTTATTCTGGGGCGGCCTTCCGAGGAGGCTATTGGACTTGGCGAGGGAAGAGAACTATTTGCTTTTTACCTCAACGGGGATACTGGATGAGATCTATAAGAAACTCATAGGCAAGTTTCGGCTCAAGGAGGCGGAGGCCAGATTCTTTATCTTCGATCTATTGACCTTTTCCAATCCTATTGAGGTGTCGGAGAGGGTCACACTCGTCCAGGCCGATCCCGATGATGACAAATTCATAGAATGTAGCGTATCTTGTGGGGCGGATTATCTTGTTTCCGGGGATCACCATTTGACTGATTTGAAGGCATACAGGGGAATTAGGATATTGAAGGTCCGGGTTTTTTTGGAGGAACTTGGGTTGATTCCATAGATTGCAGACCGTTTGACGATGGAGGCTTGACCTTGAATCAACGTCCCATTCAGCACATCGGAGCTGTGGTAGGACTCGTCCTGCTGGCCGTGTGCGCACAGGCGCCAGGGAGCTATGCAACGGAAGAAGTGTCCATAAACGAGGCCGTTGTCCGGCTCCTGTCTTCCGGGGACATTCCGTGCGCGGCAGCCGACGAGGCCTTTTTAACCGAAGCCGTCGAGCGGATTTTGCGTTCCAACGATCTCAGTGAAATGGATCAGCCGGGGGGATGTTATACGCCCTATTTCGATGCGGTAAGGCAGCATTGGTCCCGATTGAGTCCTGCTCAGCAGCGGCGGCTTGCGCCGTTTTTCGCCCGCCCGGATGATGCTTCGAGCGCGTATTACGGCGGAAACGGGCTCCCGGAGATTTACGATACCCGGCATTTTCGATGTCATTATACCACGGAAGGCCCGTACGCCGTGCCTGCGGAGGACCTCTCTCCGACCAATGGGATCCCGGATTACGTGGAGATCGTGGGCGAGGCGTACGAGAAGGCGTTGTACGTGGAAACGCATCCGGATCAGATGGGCTTTCGCGTGCCTCCGGACGATCGCTGGCTTGGGAACAACGGCGGCGACGAGCGGTGGGACATCTATTTTTTCACCGGCCCGTGGGGAGCATTCTGCGCCGGGGAATATATGGTGGAGACGCAGGGCAGTTCGAGTGCGATTTATTCCTCCTATTTTGCGGCCAATACCCGGTATTACGAATGGTACGGTAAGTTCCGTGGACAGAAGTCGCTGCAGACGACCTGTGCCCACGAGTTTTTTCATGCGATCCAGTCCGCGTATAATACCCACATGTACCGATGGGTAAAAGAGATGGCTTCCACCTGGATCGAATCCCAGGTGTACGACGGGAGCGAGCTTGGGGAGACGGATGGGTTCGATTTTTACGAGGGGAAATTGATCAACTGGTTCCGGCATCCCGACAAGGCGTTGGATACGTTCAATGGGATACACGAATATGGGACGGGGGTCTTTCTGCTTTTTCTCTCCGAAAAATTCGGCAGTGGTGTCACAAAAGATATTTTCAAGGCTATGGTTCCCGGGACGTTTCGGTATCTGTTCAATTTCCGGGATGTGTTCAGTCCGCGCAGTACCACGTTGGTGAATGTGTTCAAGGAGTTTACGGTGTGGAATGCGCTTACCGACGAGCGGGCGGGGCTCCGAACCCGAGGCGACGGACGGATGCCGGACGATTTTCACTATCGCCGCGCCGGGGAGATTCCTCCGATTTCGGTCACCGAGGCCGATGTGCATCGTTCCTATCCGGTGGAGGCCGCGTACACGAGTCAGGGCAGTCCCGAACACATGAGCACCAAATACGTCCGGCTTCTTCCGGAACCCGGGTACGTGGGGGATCTCGTGGTGCGCGTGGATGGGGACGACCTCGCTTCGAGCCTGGATCTGTCGTTGCTGGCTTCGTTCGGATTGAACGGTTGGGGCGCGCAGGTGCTTCAGATAGACTGGGATGACAGCACCGTCGTGGTGGACGAGATCCTGCCGTTTTTCGGCTCTCAGGAGGGGCAGATGACGATCCGGGGCTTCGGCGATCCCATAGACGAGGTGATGCTCGTGCTCTCCAATTTGGATACGGAGTTCGATACGGGAACGCTCCGGTATGCGGCCGGGCCTCCTCCGGAGATGGCGGCGTCTGATCTTTTGGTCGCGTCGGATGGGAACGGTTTGATCTCGTTGAGTTGGAACTCGGAGGGCATTCGGGCTCAGGAGATTCGGGGATTTCGGGTGATCCGAAAGAATGCCGTGGTTTCCGCACTGCAGCCGGAGGAGGTGGTTCGTTCGCTTTCCGAAGAGAATCGAGGGGGGTCTCATCTCGTCGTGGATGTGCTCGCGGTGCTTCCGCCGGATCAGACCGCGTTCGTGGACAGCACGGCTATGATGGGGCCGCTTACGAACGAGACGTGGTATGACTATGCGGTGGTTCCGTTCGACGCCTCGGGGCTTTCGGGAACCGCGGCGTTCGCGCCTTCCGTGATCGCGCCGGAGGATACGATCGCTCCCGTGGCCGATCTTGTCGTGCGGAAACTCGCTCCGGGGAATCTCCATCTCCGGCTGGAGGCGGATGAATATCTGCCGAATCGTGCTGCGCCGGTGCTCTCCGTGGTTTTCCCGGACGAAGACTCCGTCACGGTGGAACTGGAGCCGGTGGGCGGGACGCTTTTCGCCAGCAAGTACTGGAGGAACGAGCTTGCGTTTTCGCCGCACATGAAGTCGGGTGTGATCCAATTTTCGGTTCGGATCGAAGACAAAGGCGGAAACGTGGTGGAAGCCCTTCGGAGCGGAGGAATTTATCCTTACGTGCACATCGAGGAGACGCTTCTTCCGGTGGTCGTGTACCCCAATCCCATCGGCAGGGACGACGCGCGGGCGATCTTCGATGTGGGCGCGAGCCCGGATCAGGAGACCGCGGTGCGGATTTATACGATCAGCGGGGAGTTGGTGCGCGCGCTCGATGGATCGGGCAAAGCCGAATGGGACATCAAAAATGCAGCCGGAAGGAGAGTGCAAAGCGGGATCTACTTTTTTCGCGTGAAGGCGGAGGGGGCGGGGGAGCAGTTGGGGAAGATCGCCGTGATAGATTAGCCGATTTCGGATTTCGGATTGGAGATTTCGGATTTCGATCACTTGGTCGGAACATGCCGAAATTCAATCTTTGATTTCAATGCTGGCCGGAAAATCTAAAGACAACCATTATGTGTTCCTGAAGATGTTCCGTGAGGGACAGGATATTTATAGAATTCGAAATGGCCAATACATTTGTCAACAACGGGCGAAAATTGACCCCTTTTCGCCGATGTAGATTGTCCTGTAAATGTCCCGTTAGGGACAGGATATTTGTAGGATTCGAAATAACCCATACCTTTTTCGAGTCCCGTTAGGGACAGGATATTTGTAGAATTCGAAATTACCCATATCTTTCTCGAGTCCCGTGAGGGACGAAATATATATGGCAAATACCTATACGCAAATCTATCTGCAGTTCGTATTTGCAGTTCAGGACAGAATTTCCCTCATTCGACCTGAATGGAAAGATGAGTTGTACAAATACATCACAGGCATTGTTCAGACGAATAAGCACAAGTTGATTGCAATAAACGGTGCGACCAACCATATTCACGTTTTTGTCGGATACAAACCGCACCAATTGATCCCGGATTTGCTACAGGACATCAAGGGCAGTTCGTCAAAATGGATTAATAAGCGACAATTCGTTCGAGGAAATTTTCAATGGCAAGCCGGATACGGTGCTTTCTCCTATTCTCATTCTCAAATAGACTCCGTTGTGAAATACATACAAAGGCAGGAAGAACATCATCGAAAAAGGACTTTTCAGGAGGAATATGTGGAACTGTTGGAGCGATTCAATATTCCCCACGACGAAAGGTACATTCTTAAGGATATTGGATAACTATATCGTCCCTACGGGACTTGGAGATGATTTATTGGATTGTTTTTCTATAGATTTCTTGTCCCTAACGGGACAGAAGAAAATCTAGAAACGATCATTATATGTTCCTGTAAATGTCCCGTGAGGGACATGATATTTGTAGAATTCGAAATCACCCATACTTTTTCGAGTCCCGTTAGGGACAGGATATTTTTAGAATCTCACCAATCACCAATCACCAATCACCAATCACCAGTCACCAGGGAGACCTCTATGACGAAGCGCAACTTCGCAGGCATAAGCATCATCGTCTTATTGATCGCGGCCGGCTGCACGAGGGAGGGGCCGATGGGGCCTCCGGGGACGGCCGGATTGGGCACGGTGGAGGGTGTGGTCACGGTATGGGAGGACATCGCGTGGAACAGCAAAAATTCCAGCGTGGATCCTGCGGGGGTGACGATTTTGTTGGAGGGCACGGAGTTCTCCGCCACTACGGATGACTTCGGAGCCTATAAGATCGAGGCGATCCCGGCGGGCGTTTACGTCATTATGGCGTTTAAGGACAGCGCCTCCGCCGAGGGATTCGGCACGGTGAAGCAAACCAACTTTTTCGTGGGAGGCGGAACCTCCCATTTCTCGACCGACGTCGCGCGGAAGGCCAAACCGCCCACGGAAATCGGAGTCGAGACCCTCGGTTTGGAGGGAGAACCCGGAGTGATTGTGAGCTGGACACCGTATGATCCCAATCTGAGCCATCGGTACACCGTGTGGTACGCGTCCGATCCCGGCTTTGAGCGCAAGAGCACCGCAGCCACCCGCGAGGGCACCTTGGCGTTTATCCCGTCCTATATGCTGCCGGAGGGGGAGACGGTCTATTTCGCCGTCACCGCGGACAACGGCATCTCTTATGTGGATAAGGCCACCGGTTCCGTAGTTGCTCCCACCACGAGCGAACTCTCCGAAGCGTCCGTGGGGATTCAGGTTCCGACCGGAATGCCTATAGCGAACTATTTCAGCGCGGTGGCGGGCGCCATCACTTCGTGGGACGATGCGTACGCCCACAGTGACGATCTCTCCGGCGTGACCGTGGTGCTGGAGACGACGGATATCTGGTCGGAGACGCTGGAGCTGGATGAGACGGAATATCGAGGCGCCACGAATGAGTATGGCCTCTATTTCATCGCGGACGTTCCCGTGGGGTTATACAGCATCACGGCTTCGAAGGAGGGATACGGAACGGTCCGGCGATACAATTTGTTTGTCGGAAGAGGCGTCTCGTATTTCTCGGCGGATATCGCGCGAAAGGCCGATGCGCCCGTGAACGTTCAGGCGGATTCGACGACGTTGGAGGGACAATCAGGCATCCGGGTATCCTGGGATGCGCCCGATTCCGGCCGGCACCACTACTTTGTCTGGTGCACCGCGGACACCAACTCCGGCGAGACGACGTATCTCGGCAACACGTCGGGTTCCTCGGTCTTCGTCCTGTACGAGGGACTTCCCGAAGGCGCGCTTTACTTCGGTGTCGCGACGGATAACGATATTTCCTACCTCGATGAAAAGACCGGACAATTTGTTTTTCCCACGAGGAGCGAGACGAAATGGGCGAGCGATGCGGTTGAGATTCCGGGTTGATCCCGAGGTCTCACCGCAGAGACGCAAAGGAAAGAAAGTGAGAAAGTGAGAAAGTGAGACGGGGAGCCCCTTCCCACTTTCCCGCCTACACAGGGAGTTTCTCTGCGGACTCTGCGTCTCTGCGGTGCTATTCAGAAAGGATGAAAGCGATGTCGGACAGCATTGGAATCACGCGCGAGGACGCGGTGGCGTTGTTGAACACGTATCTGAAGGCTGAAAATCTCGTCAAGCATTGTCTGGCCTCCGAAGCGATCATGCGCGCTCTGGCGAGGAAGTTGGCGCAGGATGAAGAACTCTGGGGGATCGCCGGACTGCTGCACGATCTGGATTTTGAGGAGACAAAGGAGGACCCTTCCCGGCATGGGCTGAAGACCGCTCAGATTTTGAA
>JAUWMS010000077.1 GCA_030613045.1 Candidatus Latescibacterota bacterium
CCCCATTCGGCCACCAGGTACCCGTAGCGGGCGATGACGAGCCGAAACGATTCGCCGTTGGCCGCCTCCCTGAGCCAGGTCTCCACGTCGGCGAGTTTGTCGGCGGAGAAACCGAGATCCTCCGGCAGTCGGACCTCCCATTCTTTTCCGGGAAAAACAACTTTCATGATAGTTCCTCCAGATTAAGAGCCACAGATGATCAAGCCCGACGATCTCCACCCAGGCCGCCGCTTTCGTTGCGCCTCGAAAATGCGCCGCAGTCACTCATGCCGCTTTGCGGCACCCAAGACCATGAAAACGGAGGGTTCGAGGAAAATCCGAAGCCCCGCGGATTACGAAAATGTGGGAAAGTGAGGACACAAAGGAGTCTCACCGTCACACTTTCTCACTGTCACACCGTCATCTATTAATACGCCCTCATCTCCCGGAAAGCCTCCCACATCGCCAGTATATTCTCCGGCGGCACGTCACCCAGAATGTTATGGATCGCGCCGAAAATGTATCCCCCGCCCAGAGCGAGGGCCTCGATCCTCTCCCGCACGTCCTTCTTCACTTCAGCAGGAGTGAGTCTGGGAAGCACGTGTTGGGTATCCACGCCGCCTCCCCAGAACGAAATTTTTTTCCCGAACTCCGTTTTCAACCGCGTCAGGCTCATCCCAGATCCGGTCACCTGAACCGGATTCAGCACCTCCAACCCGGCCTCAATAAAATCGGGAATGAGTTCATAAATCGCGCCGTCCGAATGGAAAAACACGTAAAAGGGCGCGGGGAAAATTTCTTTCTGCGCCTTGAACAACCGCTCGTGCCGGGGCTTGAGATAGTTTCGATAGAGCGCGGGAGAGATAAGAAGACTCTCCTGGCTGCCGATGTCGTCTCCCTCCCGGATAAACTGGATCGTCTCTCCGAACAGTTCCGCCGCCTTTTCGTAAAAGCTGATTTTGCATTCGACGAGCTTATCCATCAGCCTGCACGCCAATTCGGGCTGGATCAGCAGGTCCTCGTAGAACTGCTCATATCCCCGGATGCGGCAGCTCATCTCAAAGATGCCCGCACAGAGGGACTCTAATATCACCGCATAGCCATCCTCATAGTATTTCAGCGCCTTCTCCCGCAACCCGTCGAACAGCGCAGGGGCTTGGGGATCGGGCCACGGATGACGCTCGATGTCGTCTTCGGTAAGTTCCCCGGAGAGCGGACTTTTCACGAGATCAAAATACAACCCACCGTCTTTGGGTTTCTTCCAGTGCACGCCCCATTCGTCCGTGAATACGTCGCAATCCTCCCCCTCCTCGAGAACGGGACGTTTTCTGACCATGTTGGGGATCAGGCCGCGCACATCCACTTCCAGCTCATTTAATAGCCCCTCATCCACGACCGCGAGCTGCTGGATCACGTCGCACAGTTCCGTCTCGTTCGCTTTACGTCCCATGCAGTTGGACAGATTTTCGTACGCAATTCGGGTGATTCCCGTAACAAACGAGCTTCCCAGATCGAAGGGAATGCGATCCGGGACTTCCCCTTCCAACGTTGCGATTACTCTCTCGCGCGATGTCATCATTTTTTCGCGGCTCCTTTCTGAATGCTCCTTGTCAGAAATCTTAGTTGCTCCGTGAAGCCGGAGTAAACTCGGCACTGGCAAAAACAAAAAGCCTCTGAAGAGGCTGGAGATCAGTCCCCTCAGGGACTTTGTGATGTTCTTAGCGCCAGCTCTAACTCGGATTTCCACAGGGGGTAAAACCCAGGCGAACTTCTGACAAGGAGCGCTTAACGTGCTTCTCTAAAAAGTCATAACGTGCGCTCAGCGGAAAAAAGCTAAAATTACCAATTTGAAATCAAAAATCACTTAAAAATGCAGGGCCTGCGTTGAACGCAGGAAAACGACAACGCAGACGAGACCTCGGACGACAATCCCTCTAAAGTCAGCCACTTGCAAAAGTCATAAAGGTGCGGTCATTTCGAAGGGGTTGGTAGGTCTATTGCTCTGTCAAATCTAAACTGACGAGTTGTCATTCTGAGCCAGAGCCCTTCACGGCAGTTCAGGATAAACTCCGCGGAGGCGAAGAATCTCGTGGTCTGCAGAACGCACGAAAAACAAAACCGAGATTCTTCGTCGCTCCGCTCCTCAGAATGACAGTCCGTCAAAATGAACTTGACAGAACACTAGCCGTTCTTGTCTGCCCTGTATAGCCATAAAGTAGAACAGACAGGAATGTCTGTCCTACTTTCTTATGGTGAACGAATCTTTTTCAGACTTTTGCAAGAGGCTCAGATGTTTCCTCTTTCGCCATCCGCACCGCGGTCTTCGCTAAAATCTCCGTGGAATTGAAAAACGGAACGGATATATCCTCTTGCCTCAAGGCCAGCGGAATTTCCGTGCATCCGGCGATGATCGCCTCCGCGCCGCGTTCCACCAGCCGTGCGGCCACGCCGCGAAGCACGTCCCTGGCATGCTCGTGCCCTTCTTCCTCCTTGATCGCCATCACCGCATTCAACACCGCATCCTGATCCGTCTCGTCGGGAACCACCGTTCCGATCCCCCTCGACGAGAGGGCCTTCGCATACACCCCCGCCTTTATCGTGCCCGTGGTCGCCAACACTCCGGCCTTCCGGACCGAGGGCACTGTTTCCCTGAGACTCCGCACCGTCTCCTCCACCATATTCACCACCGGAATGGACACCGCTTCCTCGATGTGGGGAAAAAAATAGTGGGCCGTGTTGCAAGGCATCACGATAAAATCCGCCCCGGACCGTTCCACATTCCGGGCGGTCTCCTGAAGCCGCGCGATCACCTCCGCCATCTGGCCGGACAAAATCGCCTGACTCCGATCCGGGATTTTCGGGTTGCTATCCATGACGATCCTCAGATGATCCTGCTCGGTCCGGACAGGGGTCGCTCTGAAGATCTTCGTGAACAGATCCGCGGTAGCCTCCATCCCCATACCTCCCAAGATTCCGACGATTTTTTCAGCCATTCTTGACCTCCATACACACCACTGAAGCACACGGAATCTCACATGAAAACCTTCCGTGCTCCTCGTCTGAAGTTTAGTGAAACATTACCCTCTGTGGAAAGCCGAGCTTAAGCTGGCACTGGGAGCATCACCAACTCCCTGAAGGGACTGCCCTCCCAGCCTCTTTAGGGGCTTCTTGCCTTTGCCAGTGCCGAGTTTACTCCGGCTTTACCAAGAATTCTGAAAAGGAGCCTTCCGTGTACTTCCGTGGTATGGTTGGTGAGTGGTGATTGGTGCGTCGCTTTGATCTCACGCAAAGCCTCAAAGTCCGCAAAGATATTTTTGAGGGTTTAGGTTTTCTCTGCGGACTCTGCGGCTCTGCGGTGCATTCATTTAGGGCTACCGGCTTGCCCAGAGCAATCCGCGCCGGACGATCTCCAGCACTTCGGGCGCCTCGAAATCTTTGGCCACGTGCCCGAGAGAGGTGTAAAACACTCGGCCTTTCCCCCACATCCGCTTCCAGACCACGGGCATAACGCACCCCTCGATCCACGGCGTGTCTTGCCCTGAAAACGTGGTGGTGGCCAGCACCTCATTCGAGGGATCCACGTGCATGTAATACTGCTCCGAGGTCATTTTGAAATCCGGGAGTCCGGCGGTAATCGGATCGTCGTGGTTCACGATATTTACTTCGTACGGGACGATGCCCCCCGGATGCGCGACCCACTGACCGCCGACCATGAACTGATATTCCGTATTCATCCGAAACGAATCCCCCATCCCGCCGTGCCATCCGGCAATACCTACGCCGCTTTTCACCGCCTCCAACAACCCCTTCTGCTGTTCCCCCGTAATCGTTCCCATCGTCCACACGGGCACGATGAGACTGAGTGCCTTCATTTTATCCTCATCGAGATATGCATCGAGCGTATCGGAAACCTCCACCTCATATCCCTGCTCCTCCAAATACGGAGCGAAGATATCCGCGCATTGCTTCGGCTCATGGCCTTCCCAACCGCCCCATACCAATAGTGCTGACTTCATTTTTTTTCCTCCATGGGTGAACAACCTCCCGCAGGTTACCAACCTGTGGGAGATTTCGTTTAGGTAGAAACTCCCCTGCACTTTCTCACCATCCGAGCCACTTCCTCAATAGGTATCCTTTCTCTAACGTGTCCATCCCTTCCGACCATCGTCTCCGCCTTGAGGATCGAGCGGACGATAGCCTCTTCGGTGGCCTCGACGGTGGCTTTGAAAAACTCCGTCAACCGTTCCTCCGGGATACGCTCCCCTACCCCGCTCGTGCGGCGAGTGGTCGAAAATGCGACGACGAAATCCCCGCTTCCGTGCGCCGCCACAGCTCCCGTGCGTGCGAGACCGAACGCCGCCCGCTTGGCCACACGCGTGAGTTGCCGGGAGGACAACGGCGCATCCGTGGCGATCACGATGATGATGGAGCCGTCGGGTTTTTCCTCCTCAACCGGAGCCGACCTGCTCCCCACAGGCACGCCGTCTATCCGAAGCGCACCGGAAGCGCCTGTGTTCATCAAAACCAGCACGCCCAACGTGAACGTACAGACTTCTCCTGTCCAGAGACGGGACGCGGTTCCGATACCCGCCTTAAATCCAAATCCCGACATCCCGGTTCCCGCGCCTACGCTGCCCTCCGAGACCGGCCCAGAGCGGGCTTCCCGGATGGCCTGAACCACCTCTTCCCGTCCCACCGGCCGACGGAGCGCATCGTTCAGAAAGCCATCGTTGCATTCGCAGACCACGGGGTTGAAGGAATGCACCCCCGGATTCTGCCCGGACAGGACATCCACGACCGCATCGGCCACGCGCCAGACGTTCAGCGTGCTCGTCAGCAGGATCGGACTCTCGATGTTCCCCAACTCCATCACCTGAAGTAGTCCCACCGACTTGCCGAACCCGTTGATCACGTGGACCGCCGCCGCCACCTTCTCCCGAAACAGATTTCCGCCGTGAGGCATGATCGCCGTGACTCCGGTGCGCACATCCGCTCCCTGTATGAGCGTCACGTGTCCCACCCGGACGCCTTCTACATCCGTGATCGCGCCCAACGCCCCGTGTGCAATTTCGCCGATCCGGATGTCCAAATCGGCAATCATCGGTCTTTCTGGATGTTTCTTCTTGCCCAAAGTAGGATCCTCCTTCCTAATCCTTTTTGATGTCCTTCGCTTCACGCCCATCGAAATATAGCCCAATGGAAGAACAAAAGCAAGTGCTATTTGACGGCTTGATAACCGCGGATTACAGACCCGATAACCACGGATTTAGAAGCTGCGCGGATTCCCCTCCCCCAATCCGTGTCATCTCTGAATCCGTGGTTATATCCATGGATTGCAGACCCAATAACTGCGGATTCCAACCCCACGCGGATAAAACCACTTGCACAAACTCCGCTCCTATCCGTGATCTATCCGCGCTGCCTTTCGATCCGTGGTTATATCCCGGCGAATCAACACGCCTGCACCAACGCTGCCTCTATCCGCTACGCCTCTCTATCTGCATTTATCCGCGCCGCTTCTTAATCCGTGGCTATCCTTCCTCCATCACCGCACCATCACCATCTTGGTAGCGATCCTCTCCCTCGTATTCGCAAATACAAAGACATACACGCCGCTGCCAACCTCCGTCCCGTTTCCATCCTTCCCATCCCACAGCGTGGAAAAATAGCCCGGATCGCTCTTCGCATCCACCAACACCGCCACTTCACGCCCCAACAGATCATAGACCGCCAAACGCCCGTTCCCAGGCTCCGAAAGCTGATAGGCGATGACGGTCTCCACATTGAAGGGATTCGGACGATTGGGGGAAAGGACGATCCGATCCGGAGCTCCCTGGAAATCCGCACCCGTCTCCTCCACGTACCCCGCACTCCCCACAACGATCCGGAAGGTCCTCCGATGCGTCCTAACGGTGACGGGAACAGTCAGCCCCTTCTTCAAATCCACGGAGATCCGACCATCCACATCCAAAAGAGAAGCCTTCAGACCCGCGGACAGATCAGCTATCCCATCAAACGAAAGCACCGCTTTTCCGCCCTGAGGACTGCCCTCCACCACAAACGTCCAGATCGCCCCATCCGATTCGGGCCTGAAATCCGAGGTGTACCTATCCGGATAGACAAGCCACTCCTCGTGCGGGAAATAGAGGCTGAGATGCCCCCCCGGTGCAGGCGGCGGCTCCGGAAGATCCCAAGGGTCCCACTCCGTCTGAGCGTCCGATCTGAAGCCGAGGAAATTGTTCACATCCCCCGTCAATTGCGGATTTCGGATTGCGGATTGCGGAATAGAAAATCCGAAATCATCTGTGTACACCTTGACCCGGAGGATCCATTCCCCATCGGTTAGAGGCTTGGCAAGGGGTTTGGCGCTTCCCTCCGCGGACCGGGGCGGAATGTTAAGCGTGACCGCGGCGGTACTGGCGTTTTTGACCGCGTACCCCTCCCACGGATCTAAGTGGTCCGCCGGATTGGGAAACGACCACGCGGCGCCGTCATAAGCATAAGGGCCGGAAACCCCCGCGGGATCCCCGCTTTGGGCCATCACCTCGTCCCAACTCACCGGAAACGCAAACGGACAGGCGATGTCGTTCCATCCCTGGTCCAAGGTGATTGCAAAGGATGCATCCGTCGACGTCGTCCATCCCCCGCCGGCACGAAATCTGAAATCCGGAATCCTCGTATGCAGCCAGAACGCCCGTCCCGGAACGAAGTCCCCGACGTCCTCGTGGGTGAATTCGTGATAGGCTCCCCAGTAAAATCGAAACAGTCGCCACCTGGAAATATCGTACGCGCCGAGCGCGGTCAAAATTTCAAGGGGGGAACCGTTATCGGGAATCACCGGGACCCCGATCATCTTCCAGACGCCGACGGGATACACCGCCTCCGCGATGCAGTCCTGGAAACTGACCCGAATATAATAGGGATTGTCCGCTCCCTCCTCGGGATCTGTTGTTACGTTGTCCGCATTGTCCGAAGCGGAAAGGTAATATTCCAACCCACAATATGTGACCGCACTCCCCGGAATCGTCGCCTCGTACATGTCGCCGCTGGCCTTCGACATCGGCAGGGAGGAGAAGGCGCGCGCACCACCTGCTCTGTAATACAGGGTCACCGACTGCACGCCACCGGCATCCGTTACCGAGGCGGATAGGCTCAGATCCCGCCCCTTCACTTGGGTGGTCACAGGAGTCGAGGTGATCGTCGGCGGACTATCCACGCCGCTTCCCGCAAACTGAGCCGTCGCCGCACTCTCATCCGGATCGTTGCTCGTTATGGTCAACGTCGCGATCTGGTTCCCTGCTGAGGCCGGAGTGAACGTCACCGTCACGTTCTGGCTTCCTCCCGCCGCTACGGTGAAGGAAGTGGGAAAGACGGAAAACTGAGCATCGCCTGAGGAGATATTGCTGACCGATAAAGCGGACTCCCCGGCGTTGGATACTACCAACGTCCAGGTAGAAGAAGTGCCGACCTGTACCTCGCCAAAGTTGTAGCCCGTGGCCGACAAAGAGAGGTCCGGGGGCAGCAGGGTTCCATTTCCATTCAGCGAAACCTGGAGACTCCCTTCGTCCGGATCGTCGCTCTCGATGGTCAACGTCACGGCCTGGCTCCCTGCTGAGGCCGGAGTGAACGTCACCGTCACGTTCTGGCTTCCTCCCGCCGCTACGGTGAAGGAAGTCGGAGAGGCGGTAAACTGAGCATCGCTTGAAGCGATGTTATTGACCGACAAAGCGGACTCCCCGGTGTTGGAGACTACCAACGTCCAGCCGGAAGAAGTGCCGACCTGTACCTCCCCGAAGTTGTAGCCGGTTGCAGAAAGCGCGATGTCCGGCTGAGGCAATACCGTCGAAGAAGGAGTGGCCTGAATCTCCGCAGAAAATCCACTCCTATTCCCCACCCCATCCACCGCTGAAATCCGATAGTAATACGTCTCCCCGTTGGTCAAGCCTGTGTCCGTGAAGGTGGTATTCGGTTTCTCTATCTCGCCAACCGAATCGGTGAGCGTCGGGGTGAAATCTTGAGTTTGGCTGCGGTAGATGATATAGTGGCAAAGGTCGGGTTCGGTGTTGGGGGACCAGGTGAGGATGACCTGGGCGTCGTCCTCAGATGCGGCAAGGCCCGTGGGCGCTTCCGGAGAAGTGATATCCACGGGAGTGAGGTACGTGAACTCCGAAGCCCTGGTCCCGTTCAGCCCGCTGTCTACCGTCACCACCACATCCACTGCTCCCTCTGAATGCGCTGCCGTGACACACACAATCTCGGTATCCGACCAACTATTGTAAGACGTGGCTGTCGAGTCCCCAAACGTCACACTGCCCGATCCTCGCGTGTCTCCAAAGTTGGAACCGCTGACGGTCACCGTGTCATCCCCTGCGGTGGAGCCGGAGTCGGGAGAGACGGAAGTGATGGTCGG
>JAUWMS010000441.1 GCA_030613045.1 Candidatus Latescibacterota bacterium
TGATTACCGCGCGGGAGTTTATGGAGCTTTATGCCGACCGCTCGCCGGGGAGGACGTTTCCTCCAGCGGAAATCGCAAAATTGGTTCGGGCGATCCACCGGGAGATTACTTATCAGATTGTGGACGGGGCATCGCTCTCTCCGTCGGAGATCTTCGGACTGGTCGTTGAGGCCCTCCGGGGATATGCGGAGCATGGCGTGCTTCCCGCATCGGTTCCAAACAGAGTGCTCCTGGGACCGGTCCAGAAACCTCCGACCTTTCCCGGGGAAAGAGAGATCGCGCGGAAGGATTTTGAGAGGGCTTGCATAGAGGTGGCCGCTTATCTGAGAAAGCAGGGCCGATTGCCCGATGCGGTGGACCTGGGCGGTATGCGGGTCGGCCCGGCCGATTTCTTAGCCACAGCAGGCGAAGTGGTTACGACGCTTTTTGGGAACGAAGCGCTTCCGGATCGGTTCGCACTGAAGCGGGGATATCTTACCACGGATCAGTACGTACAGGACTATCCGGAATGGAATTGGGTGGTATTTCCCGAAGGCTTCCGTGCGCCGAAAATTATCGAGTTGGCCAAATTGCAGGGGTGGACCTTGAACCCCGCTCTTCTGGCCAGCTAAGGACTGAGGCTTCATTCCTCCGTTTTACGCTTCACGCTTCACGCAGCACGTTTTACCCAAGTCAGCTATCCTCTTATGACCCATACTTTATCGGAAGGATTTCGCTATGGAACACAGAGAGTGGAAAGCACGGTGGATCTGGTGCGACGGGCCGGAGCGCCCCCGGAATTTCTATCTGGCCCTGAGAAAGGAAATAAAAATTTCCGGGTCGGTTACGGAGGCGAGGTGTCGGTGTGTGGCGGACAGCCGATATAAGTTGTTTGTAAATGGACGGGTCGTGGGCCGTGGGCCGGCGCGTTCGGATCCAAGAAGACAGTCCTACGACGTATACGATCTGAAACCGTTTTTGCAGCCCGGACGAAACGTGATCGCGGCTATCGTACATCACTATGGCGAGCCGACGTTCAGCTACGTATTGGGACGAGGAGGATTTCTCTTCGAAGGGGAGATCGAGACCGATCAGGGGAAGATCGTGGAGGTGCTGTCGGACCGGTACTGGAAGATCAAGCCCTTAGAAAGCTGGGACGACCGAACGCCGCGCATAGATATTCAACTCGGATTTACGGAGGTGTACGACGGTCGCAGGGACCCGGGGGGATGGATGGAGCCGGACTTCGACGATGGAGCGTGGGCGCATGCGACGGTGATCGGGAAAGTGGGGATGGAGCCGTGGCCCGCTCTGGTGCCGAGGGACATCCCCCCGCTCCGGGAGGAGAGGCGTTCTCCGGCGGCCCTGGTGGATATGGGAAGATGCGCCCCTGCGTTCGACGACGAAGCGTTTCACATGGACTTCGGGCGCCGGATCACACCCAATCGGGATGCAGTGGCGTACGCGGCGACATACGTGTATTCGGCGGAACGGACGGAGGTGGAGCTCCATGCGGGCAGTGAGGACGGCATCAAAATCTGGGTGAACGGCGCCAAGGTGGTGGATCATCACATCCATCGGCGGTCGGCTCCGGATCAGGAGCAGGCGGACGTCGTGTTGGACGCGGGATGGAACGGGATTTTGGTCAAAGTGGATCAATCGGTGGGGGAATGGGATTTCTATTTTCGTTTGGAGGGTGGAAAGGATCTCGTCTATTCGGCGGAAAAGACGTTAGACGGGGCTGATTGCCTGTGGCGCATGATCGGCCCGTTCGACAACGAAATGATCGGAGACGAGTGCATCGGATTCGAGACCCTCTATCCGCCGGAACGGGAAATTGACTTCGACGCAACCTACGAAGGAAAAGCCGGAGCCGTCCGCTGGATAGAATACGACAGCACAGCAGAATGCATGACCGGCGATCACCTGATCTCTTCGAAAGCGGTCTCCCACTCACCACTCACCACTCACCACTCACCAATTCCTTTGCCTTTACGGGTGGACGAATGGGCACAGGAGGGCGATGCCTACCTGGTAGTGGACTTCGGACAGGAGGTCGTCGGCTATCCGAGGATCGAGGTGGAAGCGCCGGCCGGGACGGTGGTGGATATGGGATATAGCGAGCTTTTGGAGGACGGACGGGTGTGTCCCCATCGCAACGGAGTGCGGTATGCGGATCGGTATATCACGCACGCGGGGCGTCAGGTTTTTGAAACATTCGGGATGCGGGGATTCCGGTATATGATGCTGACGTTCAGAAGAATGCAAGGGCCGGTGTGGGTGCACGATGTGGGCGTGAATTTTTCGACGTATCCGGTGGCGCACCGGGGCGCGTTCGAGTGCTCGGACGAGCGGCTCAATGAAATATGGGAAGTGGGAAGGACCACGGTGCAATTGTGTATGCACGATGCGTACGAGGATTGCCCGTGGCGGGAGCAGGCGCAGTGGTGGGGCGATGCGCGCGTGGAAGCGTTGGTCAATTATTACGCGTTCGGGGATACGAAACTGATGGCCCGGGGACTGCGGCAGATCGCTCAATCTCAGCGGGCGGATGGCTTGACGCAGGGGATGGTGCCGGATGGGCATCGCAAACAATGGCTGCCGGGCTTTTCGCTGATCTGGGTGATTTCACTGTGGGAGTATGTGCTTTATACGGGAGATGAGAATTTGGTGCACGAGTTGTACCCGAATGTGCAAAGGCTTCTGTCCTGGTTCGACCGTCAGACCGGAGAGCGCGGGCTTTTGGAGGAAGTGTCCGGCTGGATTTTCACGGACTGGGCGGACATGGATTCCGCCGGCGAAATCGCGGCGCTCAATGGGTTTTACGTGGGCGCGCTCGAGGCCGCGTCGGAACTGTCGAACCTTCTCCGGGACGAGGCGTCCGCGGCCAAATATAAGGGCCGGGCTCATGCGGTGCGGACGGATTTCACCCTCTATCTGTGGTCCGGGAAGAAGGGGGTGTACACGGACGGCATCGGAAGCGACCGGGTCAGTCAGCACGTCAACGTGTTGGCGGCGCTATTTGACATCGCTGAAGAGGCGAAGCGGGATGGGATTTTCCGGACGATCTTCGAGGGCGGGAGCGAAATGGTGCAGATCGGATCTCCGTATTTTATGTTCTATGCTTTGGATGCGCTCTATCGCAGCGGCCGCAGTGGTCAAGCGATGGCGATCCTTCGGAAACGATGGGGAGAAATGCTGGATGCGGGCGCGACGACGTGGTGGGAGCGGTTCAGCCCGGAGGATAGCTGGTGTCACGGCTGGTCGGCCGGGCCTACGTACTTTCTGTCTTCAGAGATCTTGGGGGTGAAACCCAAGGCGCCGGGATTTCG
>JAUWMS010000023.1 GCA_030613045.1 Candidatus Latescibacterota bacterium
CCACCCTGACTTGCTCAAAGCCCGGCACATGCCGGCGCAAAAAATCGATCACCTTCGCCACCCGCATGCGCCCGAGCACTTCTCCTTGACTGTAACTGTCCGCGTCCGTCGCATCTACATCGTCCACCTTCGCCATATTGACGAGGTAGTGTCCTTTTTCGGTCGTCTCCGTGAGGATAAGGTACGGCTGCGGAAATCCCAGTTCCCCCTTTGCGTGCATGGGAACCATCAGCGATTCGAGGCCCGAGATCATAACAGGAGGTTGCCATTCTTTCCCGTGCGCGCCTTCCACCGTGCGGAAATTCTGATGCGTGCTGTAAAGGTCCGGATGCGCACGCTGGGCTTTTACGAAGGCTTCCACATCCACACCGGCGATCTCAAAGAGCACCGTGGAAGATTGCACCGGGCCGATCGCCTCACCGCCCACGACCATCCGCGCTCCGGCTCTTGCGGCCACGTCTCCGTCCCCGGAACAATCCACCGTCACTTTCGCGGAAATCGCCGTCCGTCCGCTCTTCGTTTCAACGAACGCCCCTTTCACGGAGGCCCCGTCCATCCAGGGCATGGAAAACCAGGTATGAAGACCAATTTCCACCCCGGATTCCGTCAATAGCTCCAGCACAACCCGTCGGAAAATTTCAGGGTCGAATATGGTGATCGAACCCAAATTATATTTCTTCTCGCCGCGATTCATGGTGTGCCCCCTGCATCCGCCCAGGTCCGTCATCCGGGACACGATCTCCTCCGGTATGCCGCCCGTAAGCCGTTTTCCTCCGGTGCTGAAAAAGGCCAGAAAGGGCAAACCGACTGCGGCCATCCCCCCAAGAATAGCGCTTTGCTCGATCAGCATCGTTCGCGCGCCGCTTCGAGCCGCGGCCACAGCCGCTACAATCCCGGCAACGCCGCCGCCCACCACGAGCACATCGGTCTTTTTCCACACGGGCAGGACACGCTCTTGTTCGATAATTACATCAGGCATCACTTCGTTTCCTTCCATAAGTTGCTGTTTTGGTCGGATAAGGAGGTGGACAGCATCCTGCCCTCACTCGGCACCTATCCCATCGTACAACGCGAGGACATTGGCGACGGGGACGTCTATCTGGAAGGCATTGTTCGCATTCAGCGCAAGACCGCCGTCGGCTCCCATGATCTCCACAAGCCGCCGCGCTTCGGACAGGACTTCTTCAGGAGAGCCTTGTGGCAGGAGTTCCTGACTATCCACTATGCCGTGAAAACAGAGCCGGTCTCCAAAATCCCGTTTCAGACTTTCCGGGTCCATCCCCGGACAGCTCGTCTGCACGGGATCAATAATGTCAACGCCGAGATCAATCAGATTCGGGATGATGTCGCGGATTGCGCCGTCCGAATGCAGCATCTCCATCGCATGGTGCTTGTGGGCCAGCTCCGCGAATTTCCGGAATTTCGGGAAGACAACCTTTTTCAACATCTCCCTGCTTACGATCAAAGCATCCTGTCCACCCATGTCCTCGCTGACAAAGAGCATATCCAGCCGTCCGCCCGCCGCGGAAAGCAGCCGGGCATTGTATTCGTATTTGAACTCAAAGAGCTTCTCTACGATGGCTTCGACGATTTTAGGACTATCGTAAAGATCCAACATAGCCTGTTCCATGCCCCGAAAGAAGCCCACGGAATCGAGCGTGGCCCCCCATCCTCCGACGAGACAATACGCATCGTTCTCCCGGCAATACGCCTCCACGGGAGAAAAGTCATACCAGTCCGGATCGGGCCAGTGATGTTTCTCCACATCACGAACCGTCTTTGCCTCCGCCAGGGGAAAATCTACATACTCGGCGTAGAAGCAGCCGGGCCTGTATTCCACGTTCCTGAGACGACACCCCCAGATGTCCTCGACCGTTCCGTCGGCAGATTCCTTCAATTCGGGACCGACGTATCGGGGAATCATGGCGCCCCATTTGTCGAGATGCCGGAAATCCACGTGGAGCCGCTTGAGCAGGGCCGCGCGATCCGGAAGCCCGAATGTTCGCATCAGCAGCTCATCCATCTCCGCCACCGCACCGTAGTCGAGCGGAACCCGATCCGGCGTTTCGTGGTGAAAACTTTTCAGAACGCGTTCGCGTGATGTCATTGTGATGTCCCTTCTGATGAACCGTCGGATTGAACACCGAAGGACACTGAAACACACTGAAAAAAACAATACGTTCCCGGACAGAATTCTTTTCTTCTTCCCACCACGAAATACACGAAAGACACGAAAGAACCCAAAGCACTGCACCCGCTTGTCTATGGGGTCTCCATGCCTCCGTGGTAAAATTGTAGTTAATTCTGTCTACCTACTTATCCGGTCTTTACGGTGTGCTTCGATGTTTTTCAGTGTTCAGCACCTTTTCAAACACGCTCTCAAAGCGCAATCTCCGCGAGATAAATTTCATTGGCGCACTCGCCGGATTGGGGTTCCGGGCCTTCATCCACATCGTGCTGAGAATAGAAACTCATCAACACGCGATCCTCCTCCTCCACCAATCCCGGGTACCCGCAATCGCCACGGGAGGGCAATACCAGAATGGGCTCCAGGCGATCTCCCATTAGCTTCCAGATCGCGGTGTGCCAATCCTGCGGCGTCTTGGCCAGACGTGCATCCTGACGGGTCAGCGAAGCAATTTTCTCCGGCGACGGCTCCGGAGGAATGTGCACCGACGGAGGAAACTGCGCGGTGATCGTCTTGCCCCCTACCCAGAGTTCATCGCCCACGGGACGGATGACCGGGCAGTGCACGGTGTAGTTCAACTCCGTCAGCTTCCAATCCGTATAGGGCGGCGACGCTTCGGCCAGCAGCGCCATATCCGGGTTCTCCCACGCCCGATCCACGAGGTGCATCACCTCATCCTCCGTGACCCAGAACCCCGCTTCGGTGGAACGGAACTTGTCCGCCGGAATCGTTGAGACGGTCTCCCAATGGCGGCCATCCGTGGAGCGGGCCAACGTGAGCGCCCCTCCTCCGTAAGCCGCTCCGTAGCAGGTATCCCCGAAACGCTCTACCTGCCACAGCCAGGAACCGGGTTCAAACACAGGCTGAGGCGACGACCAGATCGTGCCGTCGGTGGTGAAGGCCGCTTGCGTCTGGCATCTGCTCTTGCCGCCTTCCTCGTAAAGCAGCCGTTTCGGATCCTGGGGCACCGCCGATCCGAAAATCAGCGCCAATTCATCGCCCATATCAAGAAGCGACGGATCGCGATCATCGCCCTCCGTGCTGATGCGGCAGACCTCCCACTCCTTCAGATCCTTCGAGCGAAGCACGGTGATATTGCCCTGAACCTCGAGAGGACCGGGCCGGGCGTGGCCGTTGCCATTGCGGAAGGCCACGTAGTAATGCCCCTTCCAGTATTCCATGTCGGTGAAGGCATTATGCCTTCCGTCCGAGTAAATCTTTCGGATGCTTTTGATGTGTGCCATCAAGCTGCCTCCTGGTTGGTGAGTTTGTTTGGTCTGATCTTCTTCCGGATTTCTTTCGTGGAATAGTGAAATAGTGGGAATGGCCAAAAAACTTGAGCTCATCAAGCATTTTGCTCTTGACTAATCGTTTTCTACGTATTATATTTCTTTGAGTTTTGATGCTAATGTCTCCCCCACTGGTCAGGCAGGCGCAGGAATTTTATCCTGCAAAAGCTGCCGTGTTTGCTATTTTCATCGGGCAGTATCATTATAGTTTCGGCGGCACCCCAGGAAGTCACCGCACCTGCTGGGACGAACAGAAAGGCCCCCGCTGAAGAAGAGAGCCGGCAGTGGAAGCGCGGAGTTATGCGACTCGTATAATACGCGGGTCAGATGAGAGGTTTTGGATGTGTAAGGGTCTGGCATCTTGAAATTTAGCTTAGAATCTCGTTCTGTGTGTTATGCGACATATGTTGTCATCTATAAGGTTCTTCTGCGACTCGCATAAGCGATAGTTACGCGCACAAAGGCTGCAGCATGAAAGACATCATAGAATTGGCTGAAGAGACGCAGAATAGGGCTTGGGAGGTAATCAGGGACGCGAAGATTATTGACGCTTGGACATCTATTGGAGCTACGGTCAACTTGGTCGGATCGCTCAAGACCGGTCTGTTGATCAACCATCTGGATATTGACTTCCATGTCTACACGTCGCCCTTTATACTTGCCGACAGCTTCAAGGCGATGTCAATGATCGCGGACAATCATAGAGTCAAACGGATTAAGTACGCTAACCTCTTGGATACTGAGGAGTGCCTGGAGTGGCACGCATGGTATGAGGCCCCCGAGGGGGCATTGTGGCAAATCGACATGATTCATATTCTCTCTGAATCTCCGTTTGGCGGCAAGGTCGAGCGTGTCACGGAGAGGATTTCGGAGGTGTTGACGGAAGAGACGAGGAAGGCCATCCTTTCCATCAAGAATGCTGTCCCGGACGGCCTCAAAGTGAAGGCAATAGAGGTCTATATGGCGGTAATCCGGGATGGCATAAGGACGTATGCTGACTTCGTGGAGTGGAAACAGAGCCGACATGATACCGGGATCATTGAGTGGGAGCCTTGACCAAGCCATAAAGGCCCTATTCCATTGAATGCATCGCATAACCATGCCAGGCAGCGGACGCCGTTCCGCCGCCGCTGAAAGCCCCGTTAGCACGCCACTCGCATTCGTAGGTATGACAAGCACAAGCAAAGGAAATAAGTGAAGAAAGGGAATACTCCAATGGCTATGACTTTTGAGCAAGTGGTAGAGACGGCCAGGCAATTCCCGGCCGACCAGCAAGAGATGCTCATTGATCTGATTCGTGGCTGGCGTACTGAAACTCGGCGTCGTGAAATTGCCTGCGATGCCCAGGAATCTTTGGCGGCCTTTCGTAGTGGACACCTCGAGTCGCACTCAGCACAGGCGGCGATTACTGAACTTCGGCAATCGCTGGAAGATCGAGCATGAGACGAGAACTGGTTTTAGCGCCAAAATTCAAGCGGGCCTTTCGTAAGTTCGCTCGGCGTAATGCAAGGTTGCAGAAACGCATCGAGGATACCTTGATGCAAATGCAGGAGGACGTCTTTGCGGCATCCCTGGGCACACACAAGTTGAGCGGACCGCTTGAAGGCTTACGCGCGTGTAGCTGTGGCTACGATTGTCGGCTTGGGGTTTCGATTGAACGGGATCCCGACGGTGGTGGCGAAGTTATTGTGTTGCTCGACATCGGTACGCACGACGAGGTTTATTAGGCGCATTGTACTCTACGGTCTCGGAAAAGAAGGCCGTTTTGAAGCCGAACGGGGCCACGAAGGCAAGCCGAGCAGTAGTCCCAGATGATTGTGGGTGGCGGCGGTGTCCATAGGGCCAGGCGGAGTGCGCGTGCTAAAAAAGGTTCTTATGCGACTCGCATAAGCAATAGTTAGGCAATGAAAGCCAAGGGTTTCACCATCTCCTCAACCCGCCTCCGCGCTTCAACAATGTCCGCCAACGCTCCGCCGCATTCAAAGGGTTAAGTTCCTCCGTATCCCGCCACGCTGAAACTCCTCCCAGTATGATCCCCATAGAAGGCGGAAACTCATCAACACACGATCTTCCTCTCCCCCCATCCCCGGATAGCCGCAGTCCCATGCCGTGTGAACGTGCACGTCACAGCCCCCCAGAAATGAGTCGGAAGCGCCCTAACGCCGCGTGCGCACTCCTTTCCACTTCACATCCAATCCCGATTCATACAGATGGGACGTATCGCCGAAGGTCAGGCATTTCGGCGCGGCCCAGGTTTCCGACGTTTGCTCAAATGAAATCATCGTGACCGAAGTCGGTGCGAGCCAGAATCCCGCCCACGCAATCCGCAGCGGAATCTTCAACAGATGGGCGATCCAGGTCACGCCGAATCCCCCGTGGCAAAATACGGCAATCTTCTCTTCGTTCGGCTGCACACAACGGTATCTCCCGCCCTCTCTTGCGTAACCCAGCTTTCTCAGGAAGCGATCCGAATCTTCTCCGAGTTTCGCGAACTGCTCCCTGAGTTTCAGAGGTTTCAATATGGGCAAGGCATCCCAGTCCGGGGACGCAGGATGCGGCTCGTCGTCAAACATGGCTTCTCCCGGAAGGTCCCAGGCGTTCAAGGGGCCCCATTCCGTGTCCTCCAAAAAAACATCCGATAGCTCCCGGGTCCATTCCTCGGTTTCCGGCTCGATGTTCAACAGCTTCGCCGTGTACTGCATCGTGTCCTGAGCGCGCCCCAAAGGGGAACAAAATATCCTGTCCAGTCCGTACGATTTCATCCTCCTCGACAATGCCTCCGCCTCGAGATGACCGTCCGGCGTGATGGTGTCGTTTTTGTAATCCGGATGTGCGTGCCGAATGATGGTAAGAAGCATATCCAAGTTCTCCTATGCAAGTTCCAAAAATGCTGCTTCACTTTCCAGCAGGAAACGGATCACACGGATTAAGTTCTTGGACAAAATTATTTTCACAATTAGGAAACCAGGAAACCAGGAGAAAAACAATCCCTGCGCAATTTACTAATTCTCTCCTGGCTTCTTGGATTCCTTATAGAAAACGCTTTGCGGACTGCGGGGAAATTTTATGAATTTAATCTTGCCCACTTACTTACCCCGATCTTACAGGGTGTTATCCGTGACATCCGTGTCCTTTTTTAGAACTTGCCTGTGTGATTAGCCAGCCCTCGAAGGGGCCACGCTATGTTTCGCCACATCTGAGTTGAAAAAAATCAATCGCTCAGATTTACAAGTGACGTTGCCGCCCAAAGCACGGCTGCGTGCCCATGAAAATCATTGGTCAGATGGCGAGCGTTCAGGTAATCAGTCACCGTAGCGCCAACGGGAGAAATCCCCCCGGCGGTCTCTCTCACACGCCCGGACGCGTCTATGTAGTTCTCCAGCGCACGCCAGCCACGCTCAGCCGCATCCCTGTAAGGGCTGGAATGCACCCAACGCTCCTTCACCCCGGTCGCCAGCGCAAAGACGAACATGCCGGTTCCGGACGTCTCCGGCCAGGCATCGGGGAGATCCACCACTTGATGCCACATCCCACTTTGGGCCTGGTATTTGACCAGGGCGTCCGCCAGCTTCCGATAGGCGTTCAATAGGAGCGCCCGCTTGGGATTGTAATTCGGAAGAGTCAGCAGCATCTCCGTCATACCCGCGGCAGCCCAACCGCAGCCACGTCCCCAGATAATGGGCGTTTCGGGATAGGACTGGATGAGACCATCGGGGCGCTGAAGTTTTTCCAGGTACGCGAGCAGATGATCCACGCCTCGATCCGCATACAAAGGGTCACGCAAACATTTGTGCGCCTGCGCCTGCAGGGACCCGACCATGTACATATCATCCGCCCAGAATCGCGTGTACCGGGTCAGACCGTCCTCGCGGGGATTCTCGAATTCTTCTTCGGCCAGATAGTTTGCCGTGGACAAATACGCGCGGTTGCCGGTTTGTCGGAATAACTCAAAAGGCAGAATGCCAAACAGATTGTTGTCCACATGACCCGTTTGGGGCTTGATCTCGCCCGATAAGCACGGGCCATACGCAGCCTCGATGCGATCGCGAAGTCCGGTGTCCCCGGTGGCCTCCGCAAAGCAGAGCGCACCGTAGTAGGAACAGATTTGTTCATACTCCACTCCCATGTTTTGCTCTTGCCGCTCCACCACGTTGACGGCAACTCGTCTTCCCACCTCGGCAATGCGCTCAGATGAACATGACTCAGACATGGGCCCTCCTTTAAGTAACATTCCGATATTGATGGACTTAACGCCCTACAGGCGGGCTTGTGTAAGTCTCTTTCTGTTGCATCGGGATTTTGTAATCCCGATGCTCAGCCTTGCGGCATCTAAAGGTTCGGGATTACAAAATCCCGAACCAACTCCAAAGTTCTCCTATATGATGAGCCAGCCCTCGGAAGGATCACGCTTTGGTACAAGAAACCATGATGATACGCGCTGCCCTCCGACCTCTGACTCCTGCCCTCCGACTTCTGACTTCTGACCTCCGGCCTTTGACTTTCCTGGCCCCCGGCACCTGATCCCTGCCCTCCCCGCACTCACTTCCAATCCAACTCCGCCTCAAACTCCACCATCGGCCGAATCGAAACCTCCGCCTTCCGACAGTTTTCAAACTCGATCCGCAACAATCCGCCTTCGCCGATCCAGTCCCGAAGCCCGATCTCCGAGAAGAGATGTGGGCCATACGCGTGATCGCTGATGAGCCGGCCATCGAGCGTAGCCTTCGCGGAGGTGCCCTCGTATTCCGCATGAAGCACCAGATCTCTCAGACCGGTCAAGCATTCGGGCGTGACTTCGGCTTCCCATACGTAGGAAGTACCCTCTTTCTTCCTCGAAAACTCCAACTTCGGTTCGGACAATGTCACCGTTCCCGAAGCCCGATACAGCCCAAACTCCGCGTCGTACGTTTCACTCACCTCGGCAAAAGGGCCGCTCAGAGAAGGCTTAGACGGCGTCAGCAGAAAAAGATCAAAATCCCGTTCATCGGTCTGGATCTGCACCTTCGTCTTCCCATCATCCACGCGGCTTTCGAGCAGGCGCATATTGGAAGCGGCCACGCGCATGCCATGCGGCGAAGCCACGTCCCAGACCTCGCCCGCCAGGTTCCTCTCCATCAACACGAAACGGATCGGAGTTTCGCCGTCCACGCAGACGATCTGCACGTCCGCTCCCGGCACGGACAACACCCGGAGCGTATTCGGACTCTGCCACAAAGCCATCGCCTCGCCCCGCTTCTTCACATTCACTTGATCCGGAAAAATCAGACTGGTCTCGGTCATCTCATCCGCGTCCGCGTGCAAGATCACCTGAACCCCTTTGCCAAAGGGACGCCGGTCCAGAAGCTCTGCGGTCGAGTATTCCAGAAAGGTTCCGGGAGCCAGCCGGACGTAGAACGGAAGACACTTGTTTCGTTGCGCAGGCAACCCCATCTGGATCAGCTTGGGATATTCCTGCCACACTTCGCAGGGAATCCCGGTTGGATTGGTCGAGAGACGAACATCGCGCAGCCATTGGGACCCGTGCACCTTCGTATTCAGCAGAAACGCAAAATTGCTTTCGCTCAGGTTGAGACCTCGTGTCGCCCGCCCAAGGCACTCGACCTTTCGCACGTGGCGCAGATGATCCGGGACGGATTCCGCTTCGTCGTGATAGCCCTCAAACAGATCCGCCTTGGCTTCCAGACCCGGATGCGCCCGACCGTAACTTGCCGCATTGATCCAGCTTGCGTGCGGCTGACTCTTCAGCACCTCCTGCCCGAACGCCCGCAGAAACCAGCCCATCCGCTTCACGATCCGGTACGATTCCCGAAGGCTGCCCACCACGGTGATGGGCGCCTGAAAATTCATATCGCGCGGAGGCAGCATGCGTTCTCCGCCGTCGTCGCAGTGCTGACCATCCACGAAGACGTAGTAATTGATCCCGTTGTAGCCCTCGGCGAGATTATGATACGTGATCGCCTCGATGAACTCCGGCTTCACGATGGGCCCTTGATAGCCCTGAGTATGCAGGTACGGCGGCCAATCGAAATAACGCACGAACATCCCTCCCCCCGTCTCGATGGATATTCGGGGCCGCTCGTGCTCCTCCCACTTCTCCGTGCTCATCGGCGGAAATTCCCCCTCCCGCCCAAAGCAGCTCGTGATATAGCACCCGCCCGTATCCACGAGATTCTCGATGGCTTCTTTTCCGGGAAAATGGTTGATGTCAATGATCGGCACATCCACCCCGTGCTCCCGGATGATCTTGTGGTAAAACAACACGTGCTTCGCATTCTCCTCCGGATCCACGGAACCACGCGCAATATCGTCCCCCTTGCTGCCCGCCGAACCCAATTCGTTTTCGAGCTGCACGATAATAATGGGGCCTCCCCGCGTGGCCAACCTCGGAGCAACGAGCGCCAGAATCTGCTCGTACCACTTCCGGGTCAGGTCCAGATACTCCGGCGCATTGGTGCGCACCTTGGGACCCAGTTCGTCCATCAGCCATTGCGGGAGTCCGCCGTTGCGCCATTCCCCGTGCACAAACGGCCCGAGACGCGCGATGGCCCACATGCCCTCGTCGTGGATCACATCCATAAAATGACCGAGATCGCGATCCCCGGACCAGTCCCACGCATCCCGCGAAGCCTCGTGGTACGCCCACGTGGCGTAAAAAGTCACCGTATTCATCCCCGCCGCCTTCATCTTCAGCATCCGATCCCGCCAGTGCCGCCGCGGCGTTCTCGTGTAGTTAAAATCACCGCCGAAGATAAATTCGGGTTTCCCGTCCATCACGAGATAATCGCGCTCAATGGAGATATTCATAATGCCTCACTTTCCTGTTAAGTATCTGGACAAAAACTATTTTCTTATGCCCACCACGAAATACACGAAATACACGAAAAAACCCAAAACACTTCAACCCCTTGGCCGTGGGGGTTCTCTGCGTCCTCTGCGGCTCTGCGGTGAAATGGGAAGTTGATTTTGTCCACCTACTTAAAGAATAGTTACGAAACAAGGACATCAACCCGCGTGCTGAATCACGAAATCCACAAGCGCCTGACACTCAAAAAATTCGGGCATGATCCCGTGCCCCTTGCCGGGAACAATGAGCAGTTCCATTTCCCCACCTAGTTTACTATATCGCCGCGCAAGCTCGCCTGAATTCTGCTCTATCGGGACGACCGTATCGCTATCCCCGTGGAGGTGCAAAATCGGCACGCCGGCTTTTGCCAGCGGCGCAAGGCGATCCACCGGGTTATGCTCCGGCAGGCATGCTGCGAGTTCGTCTACGCTCATACCGTAAGCGCCACAAGCCGTTTTTAGACCCGGATAACTGCGCAGAGCAGCCACAGGGAACATCCCGGCGATGCAGGCCACGCACTGCGCATGCTCGGAGGCCCAATTGTAGAGCATCAGTCCTCCCCGACTCTGCGGAAATAGACAGGCCCGCTCCGACAGCCCATATTGCGCGCAAAGGGTCTCGTAGAAAGCCGCGTACACCGCCCGGCCTTTGGGATTGCCGTAGGATTCTCCCACCTCCCCTCCGGCGATAGCGCATTCCGCTTCCAAGAACTGTCTGAACATCCATGTATGACCGGGCTGGGATGATCCGCAAGCTTTGTGGGCGCGTACCACACCCACGGCGAAGTGGAGGAAGCGGCCTTTCCTTCGGGTGTGATGAGAAATGCAGGGCATCCTTCAACGTTGAAAAAATCCCCCTCGCAGAAAAGTTGTTCGGTGAGCGCTCTCACATCATGAGCCATAGAAATCTCCTCGCACTATGCTATTTCACGCAGCAATAAAGCCTACCCCACCCACCACCCCAAGTCTGGGAAGGGTGGAAGGAAATTCATTGCGCAGTTATGGTGGGTTCTTGTTCGCCTGCCTGAACCATCCTGTTCTTCAAAATCTCCGACAGCCTCTCACGAATCTCAATGTGCTCCTCGGATTGCACCAAGTTATTTCGCTCGTGCGGATCGCTCTCAAGGTCGTAGAGAAAATCCTCCACGTAAGACTCGCTCTTTGAATCAGCAACCCCATCTTTGTCCGGCGCGGTTACGGAGTACTTCCATTTCTTTGTTCGAATGGCGCGCCCCACCTGACTTTCGCTGATTTGCAGAAAAACTTCTTCGGGCCAATCCGTTGCGTCTCCCTCCGCAAGCGCCTGCAAAGGCCGGCCTCTCATATAGGCAGGCGTCTCTATGCCCCCTACATTCAGGATCGTAGGCGGAAGATCAATCAGACTTACCAACTCGTCCACGACCTTCCCGCCGGAAAAACCCGGGCCACAGGCGATCATGGGAACGTGAATACAACCGTCGTGACAGGACCGCTTATACTCGCTGTTGCGCGTGCAAAAATGCGAGCCGTGATCGCTGGTGTAGAGGACCAGCGTATCCTCCGCCAACCCCAGTCGCTCCAATGCCTCACGAATCCGGCCCAGATTGGTATCCAGACTGTTGATGCAGCCGAGGTAATCGGGAAACTCCTCCCGCCAGTCGCCGTCCGTGCCCACCAGATCCCCCGGAGCCAGAAAATCCCTGAACCGCTCCTTAGATCCGTGCGGCCCCTCGAAGTGGCCGTGATCGTTCTGATGGTGCGGCTCGATATACGAAACAAAGAGGAAAAAGGGCTTCTCCCCGTTGCGCGTCCGAAGATATTCCAGCACCCAGTCCGTATGCGCATCCACCCGGTAGCGGCCTTCGGGGAAGGTGCGCTTGTTCAGTTCCCCGTCGAACATATACCCGTCGTAGCTGTGGGACGTAAATTCCAACACGTCCGACGCGAGCCAGAAGTCCTTATACCCCCCGCGTCGCTCCGGGGGAACAGGCCGCGATCGGAAGTTGTCTTTCCCGTCCCGCGGGCCAAAAGCAGCCAGGTGCCACTTTCCGATGTACCCCACCTCGTCCCCGTTGTGCGACCAATAGTGGGCGCTGGGCTTCGCGTCGAACGGCCGCCTACGAGGATTGGTGGGG